>CAYJGA010000074.1:7168-8085 GCA_964369255.1 uncultured Desulfovibrionaceae bacterium | reverse complement strand
ACTTATTTTACTTCAGCTATATAACAATTTTGACCATTGGCTATGGAGATATTGTTCCCCATACATGGGTAGCGCGCAATGCGGTTGTTTTTCTCGCGGTTATTTCGTATATTTACTCAGTTGTCGTCGTGGCTGCCATTGTGGGAAGGTTGCGACGTAATCCTTCTCTTCAAGCAACACAAAAACCGAGTGGAGCACCAACGGCGCACCCTCTTTCTACACAAAAATGTGAAATGACAACAGAGCTTTTGTTTATAGTCGAGCGCATGCGCTACGGGCATAGGTACGAACAAAACGACCATCCTGACACATTGGAGGCTGTGGGGCGTATCGAAGTCATGTGCCACGAAGCGCAGGCAGCAGGGCTGTCTGTGCATTATTCCGCGGATGATATACCCACACTGGCACATGAGCGTTCACGGATTCTGTGTAATGTCGCTTATGAGGCTGTAGAAAACACAAAAAAACACGCCCATGCGCGGCACTTATTTGTGCATATCTCTCTGCAAAAAGATTTTATCGTCTTGACGATGGAAGACGATGGCATTGGTTTTGAAACGTCGCATAAAACACAGGCCACAGCGTCCGGACTTGGCCTTCAGTTGATGAACATTTATGCACACACTACCCATGGCGAATGCAACATAGTATCTTCGCGTGGGCATGGAACGCATATTACTTTCAAACTCCCTCCTTGGTGATATATGGAAAAATGTAATATTTTACTGGTGGATGAACACCCTCTTCTTATGGAAGGTGTGCGCAGTCTTTTATCGCCACATCCAGATATACGAATTGTGGGTATGGCGCAAAATATGGACATAGCGCAAAATATTCTAAAAAATCACCGACCCGACATCGTCATTATGGATATGTGCTTCAGCGGTATGATGGGGGTGGCGGCTGTACGGCGCATG
>CAYJGA010000074.1:0-7145 GCA_964369255.1 uncultured Desulfovibrionaceae bacterium | reverse complement strand
CTCTTTGATGATCAACGCTATTTATCAGAACTTATTCAGCTTGGCATTTATGCGCATGTGACGAAGATGGAAAGAGCCGAAGTACTGCGTGAGGCTGTACAAAAAGTGCGGAAGAGTCACGTCTTTTTAAGCAGTCCCGACCCCGGAGGCGTCTTTGTAAAGCTTATGCAGCAACGCTTACGAAGCCCCATGGACATGGATATAAATAGCCTCTCTGCGCGCGAAAAAGAAGTCTTTCTTCGCCTTGCCGACGGGCAGAGTATACGACATATGGCAGCCGCACTGCACATCAGTCATAAAACCGTTGAGAGTCATAAATATAATATTTTCACAAAGTTACACATCCACTCTGTCAGTGAGCTGACAAAAATCGCCATACGCCTTGGCCTTGTACATATTTAATGAGGTTTACGCGCACCTGAGCTATAGGGAAATCACTGAAAAAAACACCTCATATTAGGCATATCCCTTATTGTGCTTTTTTTCTCAAACTATACATTTACTCTGTTTGAAGAGATGTATTTTTTGTGTGTTCCAACGTGTTTTTGGTGCTTGCTGCGTGTCTTATAAGGCAGAGCTCAAGCAATGTAGGAACGTGATTTGTGTGTGAACATGACCGATTAAAATCTTACACTTAAAGGGGGTTTACATGCCTTTACGTCGTGTACTCGTATTGTGTGGGCTCTTCGTACTCTGTTTTTGCAGTGTGGCACTTGCCCAAAATGCTGCTCCGGGTGCAGAGCAAGAATTGCAGGCTGCGACAGCTGCGGCAACAGGCAGCGATGTTGAGTGGTGGATTTGGCCTCTCATCCTGTTGGTTTTTTGTTTTGTATTAGGGGTGATTGCAGTGCTTGCCGGTGTTGGAGGCGGTGTACTTTTCGTACCTCTTGTCAGTGGATTTTTCCCCTTTCACCTTGACTTTGTGCGCGGCGCAGGCCTGATGGTTGCCTTGGCAGGTGCTTTGGCAGCCGGCCCCGGTCTTTTGAAGCGTAATCTTGCAAGCTTACGCTTGGCTCTCCCTGTCGCGCTCATTGCTTCTACATTCTCCATTGCTGGCGCCATGGTTGGTCTTGCATTGCCTGCACACATTGTGCAGCTTTGCCTTGGTGTCACCATCATTGGTATTGCCATCTTATTGAGCGTTGCAAAGAATTCTGTTGTGCCTGTTGTCACAAAACAGGACGCCATTGGTGTTGCTTTTGGCATGCAGGGCGCCTTTATGGAGCCTACCACGGGTGAAACTGTGCCATGGAAAACACACCGTACCTTGCAGGGTATGCTGCTCTTTATCCTCATTGGCCTTATGGCCGGTATGTTTGGCCTTGGCGCAGGTTGGGCGAACGTGCCTGTGCTGAACCTCCTCATGGGCGTTCCTTTGAAGGTATCTGTAGGAACATCAAAGTTCCTGCTATCCATTGCTGACACGTCTGCGGCGTGGGTATACTTAAATCAAGGTGCTGTTATTCCGATGATTGCAGTTCCTTCCATCGTAGGACTCATGGCGGGTTCTGTGGTTGGCGTGCGCTTGCTTGCCATTGCTAACCCCAAGTTTATCCGTTACATGGTTATTACGGTACTTTTCTTTGCCGGTATACAAGCCCTCTTAAAGGCATTTTAAGGAACAAGGAGAATTACTATGGAAAATCAAGACGTCACCGCATCTCCGGCGCAACTGCGCTATGCAAATATGCTGAACTACGGTTCAATAATCGGCTTTGTGATTCTTCTTATCAGCTTTGCTGTGTATCTTTTGTCCGTTCTTGACCCATTTATTCCGGTGGACAAGCTCGTGGCTACATGGCATCTAAGCTCCGCAGAGTTTAACACCTTGCACAAGGTACCTGCCGGGTGGGGCTGGGTTTCTCTCCTCGCAACAGGCGACTTCAGCAACTTCCTTGGCATTGCTATCTTAGCGGGCGTGACAATTTTATGCTACATGCAGCTTGCCCTTGATTGCTTCCGCGACCAAGAAAAGCTTATGGGTATTATTGCTGTTCTTGAAGTGCTCGTCCTCTTGTTTGCAGCGTCTGGTATTGTTGGCGGTGCTCACTAGTCAAGAGTTTGTGGGTGGTTGAAAGAATATCATCTGCGATTTCATAAAAAAATGCAGGTAACTCTTAGGAGTTCCCTGCATTTTGTTTTTCCAAGCTTCTCTCGTGAGCGAGCGAACAAAGAAACCTTATTGCTTGGCTTCCACAGGAGCGGGAGGTACGGGGCTTGCTGGCGATGTGGAGGACGCAGGAGGTGACGATGCGGAACCTGCTGTATCAGCCGCTGTTGGCGTGCTTGCTGGCGCAGGGGCAGATATTCCCATCATATCAGGCTTGCACCTTTTACAGGGAGAATATTTTTTCTGTGCTTCAGCCACTGAAAGCGTCTTCACTTCCTTTGCATTTTTCAGAACAGCACATGTTTCTAGATGATACCTTTTGCCAGATGGCGTCGTATAAACCATTTGACTTGCTGCAAAAGCACTCATGGAACAAACAAGACACAAAAGCAGGCAATTGATAAAGGCAACACTCGTTTTCATATGCGACTCCATTATGTTAAAGGGTTATTTTATACAATTTCATCCGATAAGGGAGGCATAGTACACTGACAAAGCTGTGTCAACAAGAATACCCTCTTCCTTCAACAGCAAATGTCATCTTTGCGCCATGACACGCCCTTCTGAATATGTTACATACCTTATGCAATCGACATTATCATTTTTTGGCAATGTCTCAAAAAAACACATAGGGAGCAAAACATGCTTGATACTAATATAAAAATACTTTTAGTTGACGACGATGCAGATGTCATGGACACCTTAGCTGAACAATTTCGGATGCGTGGATATGAGGCGGACGTCGCATACAGTGGCGCCGCGGCGCTAGAAAGTGTACGCGGCGATGTTCCGCCACATGTAGTCGTTCTCGCGCTTTCCATGCCAGAAATGGATGGTTTTACAGTTCTACGAAATATGAGAGCCGTGCAAGAAAACATACAAGTAATTATCCTTGCAGAGCCGGGTTTTCTGATGGATATGGAGGCAGGTGAGGGCATGAAAGCAAATGCGATGCGTATGGGCGCCTTAAGCTTTTTGGAAAAACCCGCCGACGCTGACTCACTCATTGAGATTATGGGAACAGCATTCCCGCAACGCATAGAAGATACTCTCATAGCAGCTACATTTGCCGAGGGCGGCGCATTTGAAGAGGCAGACGATATTCTTGCTGAGGCAGACGCCTTGCTTGATGTGGAAAGACGGCTACAGCTTGAAACTGTTATATAACTCTCAAAAGAAGAAAAGGAGGAGGAGGTTTGTCATCCTCCTCCTTGTTTTTATGGTGTGTTTTCCGAAAAATTTTACATCTTTTGGACAATCTAGGCGCTGTCGTCAAATAGCGAATTTCCGTGTTATATCAAGGAAGATGAATTAATTTTTCGGGCGTGTATACAGACATACATAACCGAAAAATAAATGAAATCTGACGCAGAGATAAGCGAAAAGGCGCATTTGACGACAGCGCCCACAAGCCTGTTAAAACAGTTCCCTTCGTAGCCCTTGCACCCCTATGCAGGCAGCAAGACAAGCTTTTGGATTTCATGCATAATTTTTGGTTTTGCTTGCAAGCCTTCTATGCGCGACACTTCTTCCCCTTCTGTGAAAAAAAGAAGTGTGGGGAAGGTCGTCACATGATATTGCTCCCGAAGATGTTTATGGGTGTCAAAGTTTATGGTGAAAATGAGCAACTCGGGATGTTGCTCCTGCACTTCGTTGAGTATAACGGACATAAGCGCACACGCACCGCAGGTAGGGGAATGGAATGCCAAAACCATGGGGACGTGTTCACGTAAAAGATAATATTCTTCTGATCGTATTTTTTTGATCATGATGTTCTCCATATGTATGAAAAGGATAGTTCACGCTAACACAAAAAAACTCTCTAGGGAAGAAATATTATGAATAATAGGAAAATAAAAGAGAGTGCTTACCTGAGAAGTGACGTTCCCCTTGCATGCAGTCTTTAAAACAAATCATCTGTTTAATTAGTATTTTGTAAAAACTAAAAGTTTTTTTTCGAAAGAGTTTTGGGGAAAACTTTTTTGGGAAAAATAGTTTTCCCCAAAAGCCCCTTCTATAGAGCCGCTCCGAATGTAAGCGATTTGTTGCATAATACGAAACGAATGCTGCCTTGCATTCGGCATCGAGTCCTTTGCTGGAGGTACTCCCCCACAGCTGATCCAAGCAATGGTGAGCATCGCTGGGCACCGAAGAAAATTTCCTGCCCGCAAGAAAAGACTTGTTATTTTCTCGTAAAAGGTCTAGCTATAAGAAGGAGTCTTAATAGGACTCATTCTTCATTTTCCATAGGCTTTTTTTTGAACTGTTGGAGGTTGTAATGGATGTTGTTTTACTTTCACGGTTGCAATTTGCTGTGGCCGTTTTTTTCCATTTTATATTCGTTCCTTTGACGCTTGGCCTGTCGGTGCTGCTCGCATGGATGGAAACTCGCTATGTGCGCACGGGAGATGAATTTTGGAAACGCCAAACCCAATTTTGGGGCAAGCTTTTTGTCATTAACTTCACACTTGGCGTGGTGACAGGCATCACGCTTGAGTTCCAATTCGGCACGAACTGGTCAAGATATTCCGAATATGTCGGAGATATTTTCGGCTCACTTCTTGCCGTTGAGGCGACTGTGGCCTTCTTCCTTGAATCCTCATTCCTCGCCGTCTGGATATTTGGCTGGAAGAAAGTGAGCAAAAAAGTTCACCTCTTTGCCATCTACGTTGTTGCAATTGCAGGCAATCTTTCAGCTGTTTGGATCATCATAGCTAATGGCTGGATGCAAAATCCCATCGGCTATGTCTTGCGTAACGGACGTGCGGAGCTGGATAATTTCTTCACTGTTATATCAAATCCTTATGCGTGGGGACAGTACTTTCATACCATATCTTCTGCATGGATGCTCAGCGGCTTCTTTGTGCTTGGAGTGTGTGCATGGCACTTCTTACGCAAAAGTCATGTCGATTTCTTTGGAAAGACATTTCGTATGGTTGCGCCCTTCACCCTTGCGGCAGCTCTCGTTGTTGCCGCCACAGGCCACCATCAAGGCATGGTTGTAGCCAAGTATCAACCTAGCAAGTTTGCTGCAATGGAAGCACTCTGGGAATCTGGTAAAAATGCCCCCATGCATGTCCTTGCGTGGCCTGACGAAGATGCTGAAAAAAATAGCGTAGAGGGCTTAAGTATCCCCGGCATGACGTCATGGCTCGCCTTTGGCGATACCCAAGCAGAGGTCAAGGGCTTAAGCGACTTCCCCAAAGAAGATCGTCCTCCCCTGCTCATAACCTTCCTTTCCTTCCGCACCATGGTAGCTTTTGCAGGCATATTCCTCATCCTTTCAACGTGGGCTTTTTTACAAAGGCAAAAAGATGATGCCATGCATCCGCTCTTGCTACGCGCGCTTGTGTGGGCTATTCCTCTACCATACATTGCCATCTTCCTTGGATGGGCTGTGGCAGAAGTTGGACGCCAGCCGTGGATTGTCTACGGCCTTATGCGCACGGCAGACGCTGTTTCACCTGTGCCTGCGGGCAATGTAGGTATTTCACTCGTTGCCTTTATCGTTGTCTATTCTATGTTAGGATTGATTGATATTTATCTTTTGCGCAAGTACGCCTGTAAAGGACCTAAAGTATAACGCACTGGCAACAAAGGAGTATATATGTTAGAAACCACGTGGTTTGCACTCTGGGGCCTTTTGTGGGCTGTGTATTTTGTCTTAGACGGTTTTGATTTTGGCCTTGGTACACTCTTACCCTTCTTGCCCGAAAACGAGCACGAAAAACGTGTGATCATCAATGCGGCAGGCCCATTTTGGGACGGCAATGAAGTGTGGCTTATTACTGCCGGCGGCGTCACCTTTGCGGCTTTTCCAAAAGCTTATGCGGTGATGTTCAGCGCTCTTTATGCGCCATTGCTTATTATTTTGTTTTCCTTAATTTTCCGTGCAGTGTCCTTTGAATTTAGAAACAAGGAAGACCATCCTTTATGGACGGCCTTTTGGGACAGAGTTCATTTTGTTTCAAACCTCATTCCGGCTCTGCTTTTTGGTGTCGCCTTTGCTAATCTCTTCATCGGGATACCCATTGATGACAAGGGCGTCTATCACGGAAGCTTACTCATGCTCTTAAACCCTTATGGCGTTGCTGGCGGCCTTTTCTTTGTGTGTATGTTCACCATGCACGGCGCACTCTGGCTTGCCTTTAAGGCGGAAGATAAATTACAAACGCGTGCCTTGTGTACTGCCATGGTGTTGTGGCCCTTTGTGCTCTTGCTCTTGTTTGGCTTCCTTGCCCTAACAGCAGCGTACACAAAGCTTTTTGTCAATTACTTTGAGCATCCTTGGCTCTTTATCTTCCCCGTTCTTGCTCTTGCTGGCCTTGTAGGCGTGCGCTATATGTTGGCGCAAGGAAAGGTTCTGTTTGCATGGGCATGTAGTGGAGTCTTTATCCTTGGTGTTATCTTCTTTGGTGTTGCAGGCATGTTCCCCGGTATCGTCATGTCCAGCATGAATCCTGAATGGAGCATCACTGCCTTTAATTCGGCATCAAGTCCTCTCACGCTGAAGATTATGCTTGGCGTTGCGCTTGTGTGTGTTCCCATTGTGCTTGCTTATCAGGCGTGGATATTCACTATTTTCTCCGGTAAAGTGACAAAGGAAGACTTAGAGGACGAACACGCTTATTAGGGCTCTTGTCTAGTATTACAGTTGTAAAATTAAGTTTTTTTGAAAAGCCTTGTGGGGGGAAAATTTTTTTTAGGAAAAAAAAGTTTTCCCCCCACACCCCCCTTTCAAAAAAACCATCTGTTTAACATGAAGAAACAGCTTTCGAATGACACTTGGGTTCACACAATCTCTCGCAGTTTTGAGAGCGCATTGCTGCTATTTCAATATTTGCAACCATAAATAATAGACGCTGTCGTCAAATAAGGAGACGTCATTCCGATTGTGTGAACTATTCTCAATTATGCCTGTAAAATACTCTAGAGACAGTTTGAGGGTTCACAGTTGTCGTCTGAGAATGCAGAAAAACTTTTAGGGAAACGCTGATTTAATCGAATTTTTGTTCTTTAACAAGGAAAGCGAATT
>CAYJGA010000073.1:0-8149 GCA_964369255.1 uncultured Desulfovibrionaceae bacterium | reverse complement strand
AAACAAAAAAATAAAAAACAAAAAAAGCTTTCCCCCAAACCCCCTTCAAAAAAACACTTTATTTAAAAACAGCTCCTAGCTAAATAGCTGTTTTTATTTGACGGGCAAGCTCGTAGGCCAAATTCACGGGCACGGCGTTCCCAACTTGTTTATACTGCTGCATAAGGCTGCCACAAAACACCCAGTCATCGGGAAAGCTTTGACAACGAGCATTTTCTCGTACAGTCATGGGGCGCGCCTCAAGAGGATGACAGCGTTCCGTCTGCTTTTGACTTGGCGATGTGAGCACTGTCAAAGAAGGCTCGTCAAGGCTTAGTCTGCGCAAAATGCCCGTGCGTCCTCCCCCCATAAACCAACACGATTTCATATACTCTTTGGCTATGTTTTCAGGAATATCACGCCAATAGCCCCCCGGTGGCACCAGCTCAAAAATCTCTTTTTTAGACGCGGAATAGTGCATGCCCTCGCTTGCAGGACAATCTAAGAGCACGTCGCGCAACACTGGCCTGTGCTCATGAGGCACAGGAAATGTATAGTGGAACTTTTCCGATAAATCATTGCGTACTCCGATGACAATAAGGCGCTCACGCTTTTGCGCAACGCCATAATCCCACGCATTGACAAGCTTCCATGTGATACAATAGCCCGTTTTTTCAAAAATATCCGACATCACTTGGAATGTCTGACCTTTTTGGTGGGAGAGCAGACCTCGTACATTTTCAAAAAGAAACATTTTTGGCTGCAATTTTTGGAGAAAGAGCGCGTAATGATAGAAAAGGGTGCCCCGCGCGTCTTCAAGCCCAAGGCGCTTGCCGGCATAGGAAAACGCTTGACACGGAGCGCCGCCGGAAAGTACGTCCAGCGCGTACTTTTCTATATTAAAAAAGATTTCGAGGTTTTGCGGCGAAATAGACGCCACATCGTCGCAGATAACACGCCACTGAGGCCTGTTTTTCTTCAATGTTTCTGCGGCATATTTGTCAATTTCCACAAGCGCCACGCTTTCAAAACCTGCCCGCTCCAAACCAAGCGCAAGACCACCCGCGCCTGCAAAAAGCTCCAGCACGCGCGGCTTTTTGGCACAGCTCGCCGCCCCTTCGCGAAAATGTACCTGCTCGGCAAAACTCATGCTCAACGCTTCCCTACGGCCTTCACAATTGCTTGTGCATTCACATTTTTTAAACGTCTGCCATTCACAACAACTGCGGGGAATGTCTTGACATCATAGGCTTCTGAAGCGGTGACCGCTTGGTACATGTTGATGTTGCCCGCATCAAAGGCATGCTTCACGATACTTGGCATTTGCGCAGCGGGCACTTGAGGGCGCACAAGTTCTAAATAACTGTACAAAATGGGCTGCTCTGTGGGCGAGCTGGTCGCGTCGTACTCATACACAAAGGGACGACGCACGCCCTTGGCAGTCAGGTTCTTTTTTGCTGTATTCCAACGCTGTAAGGTGTACGTGAAATATTCCATGGCGCTAGAAGGGCGATTGTGCGCCACCCAAATACCACCGCCCATAAGCTCTGTGCCGTAGTGTTCGCTGTTCTTTGCCATGACGACAATTTTACACATACGCGGGTCAAGAGACCGTGCAGCCGTCACAATGTGCAACCACAGAGCCTCGCTCTCCGCCTTGGCATAGTCGAGGAAAAAGATGATTTCATGGGGCGCGCGTGCTTCTCCAAAGACAATGGGATACACTTCTTGCTTCCACAACTGACGATGACGCGCCTCCTCTTGCAAGCTCGACGCACGCGCCCCCATGGATTCCACAAGGTCTGCGCTCTCACCGCGGAATTGCTTTGTGGGAAGGCGCTCATTCATATAAGGATTGTAGTCGTTTGTGTCGCCTGCATACGCAAGTGCAGATACGGATAAGAAGGATATTACAAAAAAGAAGGTGAAAGCCTGTCGCATGATGTCTTGTCTCCTCGTGATTTATGGTCGAATAGTGTGCAAGAGTTCTTTCATGGTCTCTTGCAAATGTGAAAGCCAAATATCTGCAAAACTCGTATATTCCACAAGGCCGCGCAAGATAGGCTCGCACGGATGCCCTGCCTTCTCAATGCGCGAGCGCCACGAATTTGCCGCCCTGCCTGCCATATCCTTCAAAGCGTGTTGCCCCACAATGGACAAAAGAGGCATGAGCCACACCTTTGTCGCAGGAGGAAGCGCGGAGAGCTGCGGCAAAATATGACTGAGCGTCGCGGCGCCGTTCATGGTGCCCACATGTATACGCGCGTCCAAGGCATAGACAGCGTGAGCCAAGTCGGCATAGCGCGCCACAGCAGGGTGAATAGCCCCGTGTCCCATAAAAACCACGGCCTCATGGGGCTGTCGTTGTGTGGGAATATGTCGTACAATGGCCTCGGCTGCCTTGCTGACATCGGCGTCCGTGGCCAAGAGCGGTGCGCCTACCTGTATGTGCATGGGGGCATATTGTTCCCGCACACTTTGCACATCACAAAGAACAGCTTCATACTCGCTGCCGGGTATAGTTTGCAGCGGTTGCACTGCCACATGGGTGTATTTTTCAAAGCACATTTTTTGCAGAGCTTTGGCGACAGAATCTTTTTTGACACGCGCAGCCGCCAAACGCTCCCGCAACAACAAGGATGTGAACGCCCAACGCACCGGAATGTCGGGAAAAAGCGCACGTACAGACGCATCAAAGCATTTGAGCGTACTCTCCCCTTGGGAGTTAGTGGAGCCGAAGGCAGCTAGAAGTATCCCGCATTTCATGTTGACATTCATACCCGTTTCATGAAAATGGTGCAAGTCCTTTAGAGAGCTGTTGTGCGAACAGATTTTTTGTGATAGAGGTACGCCACGGTGACGGCGCGCCATTGTTTTGTGCTGATTGTGAAGGCCTGTTACATTTCTATTTATATAGCGAAGGGCTATGGAGGTTTCATGCGTAAAAAAGCGCTCATTTTCGGAGGGAGATCCGGACTGCTTGGTCAGGCTCTTGTGCGTATGCTCATGGCACACGGATGGCATGTAGCCTGTATTGGCAGAAAAGATGGGGATGTTTTAGATATTTCGTTTATCGAATCAAGCCTTGCCAAGTTCAAGCCCCATGTCATTTTCAACACCATTGCCATGACACAAGTGGACAATGCCGAAGATGAAGAACGCCTCTCCTTCACGCTGAACCGTGCTTTGCCCGCCTGTCTTGCCCAAGTTGCAAAGCGCTCTGATATTTATCTTGTGCATTACAGTACAGACTTTGTGTTTGCCGGCGACAGCAGCACCTGCTATACGGAAGAAAGCCCCACGAACCCTTTGTCTGTGTATGGCAGAACAAAATTAGCAGGGGAACAGATGGTTCTACAAATGGCTCCGGACAATGCCTGTGTTTTGCGCACAGCGTGGCTTTTTGGCCCCGGACGAAGAAATTTTATCACGGCGATTTTAGACAAAGCCTTTCAGCAAGCTGAGCTTTCAGTGGTACACGACCAAGTCGGCTCCCCCACATATACGATGGACCTTGCCTCGTGGAGCATGCTTGCTGCTGAAAAGCGCATCACAGGCCTCTATCACGCTGCCAACGGCGGACGCGCCTCGTGGTGCGAGCTTGCATCAGAGGCCGTAGAGATTGCCGAAGCGCGTTGCCGCGTTTTGCCAATCACCACAGACCAATGGCCGCAAAAAGCCACACGCCCCCCATTTTCTGTGCTCAACACACAAAAACTTGCCGCCGCTCTTGGTATTTCCATCCGCCCATGGCCGCAAGCCCTGCGTGAGTATATTTACAGTGATTACTTAAACAGAGATTTGATGGGCGTGTAATGCCTTGTGAAAAATAGTTGACTCAAAGAGGGGATAATAATGATGAAAACTATGTGGAGTATTCTTGTTTTGAGTGTTTTGTGTGCACTTATGCCAACGCAACCAGCCAGCGCTATTCCTCATTCTTTGGAAGCGCTCAAGCAAATTCAAAACAATCTTATCGAAACAAATGTGACCCACGGCGCCATCGGCTCCCTCTATCGACCGACCTTCGGACGCATGATGGACGCTGACCTAAGCTTGCACAAGGACGACCTTGTTTTTATCGTAGAATTTCCCGATGGCCCTCGTATCTATCCGCAAAAAATCATGGTGTGGCACCAAGTTTCCAATGAGCTCATGGCAAATGTCGCCTACGCTGTGACCTACTGCCCCATTACAGGCAGTCTCGCCGCGTACAAGACCACCCTCGACGGCACTCCCCTCTTTTTTGATGTCCAAGGCAGCCTCTATGGCGGCAACTCTGTGCTTATTGACCGCAACACGGGCAGCCTCTGGCTCCAAGGGCTTGGAATCGCTTTTGAAGGCCCCCTCACAGGCCGCGGCCTGCCAAAGCTCCCCGTCTTCTGGACAACATGGGAAGCCGCAAAGAGAACATATAAGGACGCACTTGTACTCTCCACGCCCACAAATACACGCAAAGCCTACGGGCGCGACCCCTATGGAAGTTACCTCAAAGAAGGCACATATTACGACAACGATACGCTCGCCTTCCCTTTGCGCTTTACGGATTTACGCCTTCCCTATAAGGACGAAGTCATCGGTCTGGAATTTAACGATTTTCGCCTCGCCATAGATATTGACTACGTGAAAAAACAGGGGCTCGTCAACTTCTTCCTCGGCCCCATGCCTCTGCTTGCCATCCACGACACAAAGCTCGATGTCGTGCGCATTTTCAACAGGCAAGTGTGGGAAAAACCATCTCTTTTCGTCCTCGACGATGGACAGCTCACAGACCTTGAATCCAGAACCATCTGGGACCCTGTCACAGGCAGAGCCGTCAAGGGCAATATGATGGGCGCGTCCATGAATCAATATTATGGCGTCTACAGCATGTGGTTTAATTGGTACAACATCAATCCCGAAACCTACCTCATTCCGGGACCCGGCGAAGTATCCAAGGACATCCTCCACGCAAAGCCTCTTGACCAAGAGTAAATGTCACATTTTTATTCCATTCTTTTGAAATGCACTTGTGGGAAAGTTTTTAAAAACTTTCCCACAAGCCTTTCAAAGAACACCATCGGAATGCTGTACAAAATTGAGCGACCACTCAATTTTTTACTTTTTACGTATCTTGCTATTGCCTTAAAATGTAAAGACATCTATGCTCATATGAGAGGCATTTCACAGATTTTTTTGCATATTTCCTCAAAATACGCCATATTGTCACTCGACAAGGTGCGTGAACTGAGGTAGAGTCTTCGGACAGCGCTATTTCCATTCTTACACATTGCTTGCAAAATGCTTATATATTGAATACATGGCCATGTCTTATGGTCATGTGTTTATTTTTTTATTTCTTGGACGGGAGGAATCCATGGAGTTTTCTTTTGATAGAGTTGCCTGCCTCAATATTCGACGTTCTTTAAGTAAGGAATGGCTTTTGACCAATGGTACCGGTGATTATGCCTCAGGCACAGTGCCCTATTGCCCTACAAGAAAGTACCACGGTCTTCTCGTTGCCAATGTAGACAACCCGCCCGGGCGGCATGTTCTTTTGTCCACGACGGAAGACTCCATCGCCGGCGGGGGAAAGGAATTTTTCTTTTCCACGCGAAAGCACCCCAATGTTTTCCATCCTCGCGGACATGAATACTTACACGACGTGCGCTTGCACGATTGGCCTGTGTTCACCTATCGCGTGGGGAATTTGACCATTACGCGTGAACTTGTGCTTTTGCGTCAAAAAAGCACGCTCATATTGAAGTATACTGTAGAGGCCGATGAGGGCGCGTTGCCTGCCCTCACACTGCGCGTGCGTCCCCTGTTTGCCCTCAGACACTTCCACACCCTTACCCGCGCCCAAGGGCAAGAATCCCATCATGTGGGCACTTATTACAATGGTTTAGTGGTGACGCCGACAAATATGCTGCCGCGGGTGCATTTCTTTGCACAGCAAGCGGCAAAAGTGGTGAAGCACCCTGACTGGTATTATGACGTGGAATATATTGTGGAGCAAGAACGCGGCTTCCCCGGTGAAGAAGACCTCTTCACACCCGGTTGCCTTGAATTGCCCATTACCCTCGGTGAACCCATGTACTTGTGCGCGTCCACGGAGAGCCCGGATGCGGTGTGTGCCACTGCGCGCGGCAAGGACTTGGCAGAGCTGTGGCGCAACGAAACAGAACGCCGCAATGCGCTGTGCATGTACACAGAAAGCCTCATAGGCCAGCTCCAACGCCAAGGCGCATGCTTCATGGTGAGCCGCGAAGCGCGCACAAAGGAAGCGGCGCAAGACGCGCCCATCAATGTCATTGCAGGCTATCATTGGTTTGACGCGTGGGGACGCGATACATTCATCGCTTTGCCCGGTCTGACATTCTGCGCAGGCCGCAAAACGAAGGGATTACGCATTCTGGAATCGGTGACAAAGAGCATCAAGAACGGCCTCGTGCCCAATATGTTCCATGAAGGGAGCGGGCCGCATGCGTATAATTCCATCGACGCGTCCTTGTGGTATATATGGGCAATTCAAAAGCTTCTTGAAACCATGCCCGGGCACGAAGGCTGGATACTTGAAAAGCTGTGGCCTGCCATTCAAGAAATTATTGAAACGTATAAGGGCGGCGTGCACCCCAATCTTTATGTGGATGAGGACGGCCTCCTTTACGCAGGTACAGAAGATACGCAACTCACATGGATGGACGCCCACGCCTATGGAAAACCCGTCACACCGCGACATGGGTGTGCGGTGGAATTGAATGCACTGTGGTACAATGCCCTCGCTTTTGCGGATTATTTGGCACAGCTCTACGGCGACCCTTCGCCTATGAACGACCAAGAATTGCTCCGTCTTCGCAGAGCGTTTACGCAAAAGTTCTGGGTGCATAGCAATGGTGGCTATCTTGCGGACGTGTGGCACCCGAATGGCGCCGATACGAGTATTCGTCCTAATCAAGTACTGGCCGTGTCCTTGCCATATCCTGTACTTGACGAAGAATTACAGGCGAATGTGGTGGAATGTGTGCGTAATAACTTGCTGACACCCTATGGCTTGCGCACCCTTTCACCCGCGCACCCAAGCTATCGTAATTTCTACGAGGGCAATCCGGACGAGCGCGACAGCGCTTACCATCAGGGCACAGTGTGGCCGTGGTTGCTTGGGCATTATACGGAAGCATTACTGCGCACGGCGTGGGATACGGAAGGGGCAGTACGCAGCTTGCTCGACACCATCGAGCCATTATTTAGTGTGCATTTACTTGATGCCGGCATCGGTGGCATTTCGGAAATTTTTGACGCCTCTCCGCCGCACCGCCCCAACGGCTGTATCAATCAAGCATGGAGTGTGGCAGAAGTGTTGCGCTCTCTCACTATGCTGAAAAATGCGGCTCCTGATGTGTATGCATCGTGGGAGGAAGTGGTTTTATACAGATTACAAGACCCTAAAGGATCTCAAGGGAGATAGATATGCGCGTTTTAATGTTTGGTTGGGAGTTTCCCCCTCATATCAGCGGTGGCCTTGGTACGGCGTGCTATGGCATGACGCAGGGCTTGCTGAAAAAAAATACGGAAGTTGTCTTTGTGTTGCCGTGCATGCCGGAATCCCATGGCATGAACAATGGCATACATCTGCGCTCAGCTTCGGGGACACCCATCCATGCCAGCACTCACACTCGCCTCGATAAGAGCGAAAAATTCTTGTGGCACGACAATTTCCATGTGTATCATTTGTCGTCCCTGCTTTATGCCTATGACACTGTGGAAAGCTACGAAGAGCGCCAGCGCTTTCGCACCATGGAAAGCACTGTCACCTCGTCTGAATATATTCAAACTGACGGCGCAAGCACAACATACACGTTGAAAGGTGGCTATGGTCCAGACCTTATGGCGGAAGTGTATCGTTACAGCAGGCTTGGCGGCAGCATCGCCTTGCAGGAGCAGTACGATGTTATTCATGCCCATGACTGGATGACATATCCTGCGGGCATGCTTGCGAAGTCTTTGACGAACAAGCCGCTCGTCGTCCACATCCATGCCACGGAATACGACAGAAGCGGTGAAAATGTGAATAGTGTTGTGGCAGACATTGAACGCGCAGGTTTGCACGCCGCAGATAAAGTTATTGCGGTGAGTCACTTGACAAAGAATATCATTATGAAGCACTATCAAGTGCCAGAACATAAAATTC
>CAYJGA010000072.1:0-8202 GCA_964369255.1 uncultured Desulfovibrionaceae bacterium | reverse complement strand
CCCCCCAAGAAAAAAACTTAAACAAAAAAATAAAAAACAAAAAAAACTTCCCCCCAAACCCCTTTCAAAAAAAAATAATTACAGCAATTCCCCGTCCCAATTAAACAGACCATGCCGCTGCATTTCCGGCAACGAATCGGGGACATTTTCCTTCATATGTGCAAAAAAACTGTAGCCGGCTTTTTCAAGCTGTGCGCGTTTCTCTGTGAAGTTCAAAGGCCATGCGGGATAAATCCATACATTGGAACCGTAATTTTTTGCCCAGAATACCTCACCCTTGGGGCTTGCAAATGGCTCGCTTGGGCGGATGCCTAACAGGCCAAAACGCGAAATACCCACAGGCCAGAAGCCCTCAATGACACAGCCAAGGGGAAGGGCGCTTTGGGATGGCAGAGCGAGGAGGTCGTCCGCGGTCAGCTCCGGACTCACAAAGGCCGCCGTAAAGCCCATATCTTGCAGCATGCACACATGTCCTGCGTTGGCTATATTACAGAAAGGCCCCGCCATGATGTCAAGAGGCTGGCGCGCGTCTTGCTTCGCCGCTGTAAAAAGTCCCATCTGCCACGGCGCGTTGCACACAAAATGGGTGGCGCCGCTGCGACACATATTTGTTACAAGACGCTGATATAACTGTTCCTCTTCAGGCCAGATAACAGGCGGCAACCACCATGCCACCTTGGGCACAATAGTTCGCGAAAGTTCTTGCGCCTTGGGAGAAAGCCATAAGGCCATGTGCGTATGCTTGCTGCCGCGTGTTTCCCGTCCGTGGGGAACGTGGGACGTAAGAAGCATGTCGGGGCGTTTTTTTGCACGCACCGCCGCGGGGAAGCGCGGCTTTGTGGAAATGGCGCCGCCGGTGGGAACATGGAAACGCCCAAGTTCTTGCTGTGCGTTTTTAATGAGGCTGACCAGTTCTTGCTCGCGGCGGTCGATAAGGAAGACCATGGTACCCGCTTTGGGCGTCTTGTGCTTGGCAACGCGCAAGACAAGCGTGCCCGCCTTGGGCACGCGTCGTGTCACAGACATGGTGTCGTGCCAGCGCTCATCCTCTACGCCAATACGCAAATAATCTTGCGGCACAAGCTCATGGTGCGTCTTTATGCAGGGACGCCCCTCCGCGTCCATATGCACCTTGCCCACAAGGAGGCCGGAACTTGTGCTGTCGTTGGGCGCTGTGGGAACATAGTGCTTTTGTGGCAGGAAACGCGCCCGAGAACTCGGTCTGCCCAGCGCCATTTCGAGGAAGGAGACTGCCATCTTCTTAGCCTTGGGGTCGGCGGGATTGTCGCGCAACATTTTGTAGGCCGTCACCACATGGAAGACGTAGTGGGGACCTTTTTTACGCCCTTCTATCTTCCACGACGCAAGGTTAGGCACTTCAAGCAGCGTCTTTGCGAGGACATCGAGGGAGAGGTCGAGGCAGGAAAAGTAGCGCCCCTTTTGCGCTTTGCGCGTGCGCTGCGGGGGACGACGACCAGAAGCATGCTTTAAGGTCGCGCCTCTCTGTCCCTGCTGTTGATCTTTTTGTTGTCGGCCTTTTTGGTATTCGGATTGTTGCGCTTTCAGCTGTTGCAGCGCGCGTTGCTCCATCATATACCCGCCTTGTGTGTATACACGACGACAAGGCTGCACACAGCGACCGCGCAGGCCGCTCTTGCCGCCCATATAGCTCGACCAATAACAGCGACCGGACACACAATAACAGAGCGCGCCGTGGACAAAGCATTCAAGCGTCAGCCCTTCCGGGCAGGCCGCGCCCATGGTGCGAATTTCGTCAATACTCAGCTCTCGCGGCAAGATGACGCGGGAGGCGCCCATGTCTTGCGCCACGCTCAAGGCAGCCGCATGGGTGGCATTGGCGAGCGTAGAAATGTGTAATTCACCGGAAAAGTTCGCCTGTTTTGCCAAATAGAGGAGGCCGGGGTCTTGGAGGATGATGGCATCGGGGTGGACATCGCGCTCAAGGCGGCTGATAAGATTGTACGCACTTTCCGTATCGTTGGGCTTTATGAGCGTATTCATAGCCACATAGATGCGCACGTCTTTTTGATGCGCGTATTCCACGAGTCGGGCAAGCTCGCCCGTGGCAAAGTTGTCGGCCTGCATGCGCGCGGAAAAGTGCTTCAAGCCAAGATAGACGGCGTCGGCGCCTGCGGCAATGGCTGCCAATGCGCTGGGTGTATCTCCTGCGGGTGCAAGGATTTCTGGTATAATACTCATATTTTATAATACTCTTTGTACCATGTCACAAAGTTCATGATACCTTCACGCAGTGGTGTGTGAGGCGAAAATTGTGTCACTTCTGCGAGGGCGTCCACATTAGCGTGGGTGGAGGCCACGTCGCCGGGCTGCATGGGTAAGAAATTTTTCACGGCCTTCATGCCAAGACAGTCTTCGAGGATTTCAATAAATTCCCCAAGTTCGACAGTGGCATTGTTGCCAATATTGTATATGCGCCACGGGGCGCTGCTTGTGGCAGGGTTGGGCGCCTCGGCGCCCCAGTTGGGGTCTGACGCCGCAGGAATGGGGAGTACGCGCACGACGCCTTCCACAATGTCGTCAATATAGGTGAAATCCCTATGGGATTTCCCATGATTAAAGACGTCAATGGGCTTTCCCTTGACTATGGCTGTAGTGAAAAGATGTAGTGCCATATCCGGACGCCCCCATGGGCCATAGACAGTGAAGAAACGTAGACCCGTACACGGCAAGTTGTAAAGATGACTGTAGCTGTGCGCCATAAGTTCATTAGCCTTCTTGGAAGCCGCGTAGAGGCTTACAGGGTGGTTGACGGCATGCTCTTCTTGATAGGGGCGTAAGCCATTAAGACCATAGACAGAGCTTGACGAGGCATACACAAGGTGTTCCACCTTGTGATGACGACAGCCTTCTAAAATGTTCCCAAAGCCTACAAGGTTGGCTTGAACATAGGAGCGGGGGTTTTGCAGGCTGTAACGCACGCCGGCTTGCGCCGCCAAATGAACGACATGCGTGAAATTTTCATCAGAAAAAAGGTCGTCGAGGAGGTCGTGCTGTGCAATATCACCAAGAACGAAGCGGAACGAGGCGGCATGTTCACCTTGCAAGAGTTGGGCAAGGCGATTTCGTTTCAAATTCACATCATAATAGTCGTTGCAGTTGTCAATGCCCACAACGCTGTGCCCCATGCTTAACAAACGCATGGCAAGCTGATGCCCGATAAAACCCGCAACGCCTGTAATAAGTATATGCATAAATCCCCCTCCTTGTGGCTCTTTTGTAGTTCTTTAGAATCGCGAACAACGAGGGAACCATACAGGGAATGCGAATTTTTCTCCAGTGTTTTTTCGCAAAGTTTATTTTTGTGTTTTCTGAAAAGCTTGTGGGGGGAAACTTTTTTTGAAAAAAAAGTTTCCCCCCAAGAAAAAAAGAAGAAAAAAGCTTTCCCCCAAAGCCCTTTCAAAAAAACAAAATACGTGGCTTTCTTATACCTTTGCTGCTGTCTTGAGGTCTGCCACGGCGTCCGTTTGCTCCCAAAGAAACTCTGGCAGTTCACGACCAAAGTGACCGTAACACGCGCTCTTTCTGTAGATGGGGCGCTTAAGGTCAAGACGGGAAATAATGTGATAAGGACGCAGGTCAAAGACGTCTTTCACGGCTTGTGTGAGCACGGAGTCGGGAATATCGCTGCTGCCAAGGGAGGACACAAGCACAGACACAGGCTCTGCCACGCCGATGCAATAGGCAATTTGTACTTCACAATAGGGAGCAAGGCCGGCGGCGACAATATTTTTGGCAATGTAGCGCCCCATGTAGGCGGCGGAACGGTCAACCTTTGAAGGGTCTTTGCCGGAGAAAGCGCCGCCGCCGTGGTGGCCGGAGCCGCCGTAGGTGTCTTGGATGATTTTACGACCGGTGAGGCCGCAATCGCCCATAGGACCGCCCACAACAAAGCGGCCTGTGGTGTTAATGAAGATGTCGCAATTTTTTTCATCGAAGTAGCCGGAAGGCTCAAGCACAGGACGGATGACATGGGCGCGCACAGCTTCCACAATATCCTCTTGTGTGGCACTGTCGGAATGCTGCGTGGAAACGACCACATTGGTGATACGCACTGGCTTTCCGTCCTCGTAGGCAAAGGAGACTTGTGTTTTGCCGTCGGGACGGAAGAAGTCCACAATGCTCGCTTTGCGCACGCGGGTAAGTTGTTGGGAGAGCTGGTGTGCCCAGTAGATGGGCGCAGGCATGAGCGTGCTCGTTTCATTGCAGGCAAAACCGAACATCATACCTTGGTCGCCGGCGCCTTGCTCTTCCGGTGCAGAGCGGTCAACGCCTTGAGCGATGTCGGGGGATTGCTTATCAATAGAGGAAATGACGGCGCATGTTTGCCAGTCAAAGCCCATTTCGGAGCTATTGTAGCCGATGTCGCGAATGGTTTCGCGCACCACTTGTGCAAAGTCCGCATAGCCCTTTGTGGTAATTTCTCCCGCAATAACAGCCATGCCAGTTGTCACAAGCGTTTCACATGCCACACGAGACTCGGGGTCTTGTGCGAGCAGGCTGTCCAAAATTGCGTCAGAAATTTGGTCTGCCACCTTGTCAGGATGGCCTTCGGTGACGGATTCGGACGTAAAAAGGTATTTCCCCTTATGTAATTGCATAATAACTCCTTGTACCTACAAACTAATATTATCAATAAGGCGCGCTTTGCCCATGCGCACGGCGCACGCCATGACGGCCGTATCGGAAACTGTGTCCAAAGCTTCCAATGTCACTGCATCAACGACGGATAAATAATCAAGGCGCCCCAAGGGCAAACGCTCTGCCATTTGATGGAGCACGGCGCCTCGTAGAATGTGAACATTGCTTTCCCCCGCATCCACCAATTCCTTGGCATGACACAGGCATTTATAAATTTCAGGCGCTTGCATACGCTCTTCAGCACTTAAGTACACATTGCGTGAACTGAGTGCGAGGCCGTCCGACTCGCGCACTGTGGGGCACACATGAATAGTGATGGGAACATTCAAATCACTCACCATACGGCGAATGATGGCTGTTTGTTGCCAATCCTTTTGTCCAAAAAGCGCCGCATCCGCTTGGGTAAGCAAGAAAAGCTTGAGGCATACCAGCGCCACCCCTTGAAAATGCGTGGGGCGCGATGTGCCACAAAGCCCCTTGGAAAGATGCGGCAACATGACCACAGTGGCGTGCTCCGGCGTGTACATCTCTTCCGGCTGCGGCGCAAAAAGCATGTCTACCCCGAGCGATCGTGCAAGAGCTGCGTCCTTTTCTTGATCACGCGGATAAGACTCCAAATCCTCATTGGGAGCAAATTGTGTGGGGTTGACAAAGAGGCTGACCACAATCTTGTCGCCAACACTGCGCGCATGTCGCATGAGCGATGCGTGCCCTTCATGAAAATAGCCCATGGTGGGCACAAGAACAACACGCTCGCCATTTTTCCGCCAAGCATCGCACAGTGAGAACGCTTGACTCAATGATGTAACAATTTCCATTATATATCTCCGTTCCAAAGCAGTGCGGAACACAGTCAAAATGAAGCGCGGGCACCCTTGGAAGAAATCTATATCCCTATATTGAGGTATAGTGATATAGTTGAGTGATGGGATAATACCCTTTTCAAGCGCTATTGTCTATAGATGAGAGGAAATAAGAAAAAATTCTTACTTTTGCGAGCCTTGATTCTGCGCTTGAATGATTGCTTGAGCACTTACCTGAGCGTATAGCTCTTGCATTGCACGCAATGTTGCTTGTGCGCGAATGTGTTCGCGGTCGCCGGAAAGCTGTAATTTGAGCGCACTGAGGTTGCCCGCATGTTCCTTATTTTTTTTGACGCAAAAGCCGAGCCACACAGTGCCCACAGGCTTCTGCTCCGTTCCGCCACCGGGGCCTGCCACACCTGAGACACTCACAGCCACATGCGCTTTGAGCACACGACACGCCCCTTCTGCCATGGCGCACACACATTCTTCGCTCACCGCCCCATGCGCGAGAAGTATGTCGTCTGACACACCAAGGACACCGCTCTTCACATGGTTCGCATAGGCGACGATGCCGCCGGCATACCACGCGGACGCGCCCGGCATGCCGGTGATGGCAGCGCCTAAAAGACCGCCTGTGCACGACTCCGCAGTGGCGCAGATAAGGCCTTGCTTTTGTAATACTTGCCCAAGAGATGCAAGGCAGGCTTTCAATTCCTCTGAGCCAACAGAGATACTTTCCATAAATTTCCCCATGTTCCCCCATATTCCATATTAAAAGGCGTTTAGACAAGGAGGATGACGCGTGATTTCCCTCCGAGCATATCCTTTTACAGCCATACACCAAGGTAAAAAGCCCCAATACCACACAGCACATGCGATATAATTTGCAGCGCACATGCCCATCGGCGTCCTTCCTTCAAAAAAATGTGCGCGTCGAAAATGAAAGTGGAAAATGTGGTAAATGAACCAAGAAAGCCTGAAAGGAGGACGCTTCTGTATTGGGGGTCAATGCTCCCCTCCGCACTGCTCCACACAAGACCAAAGAGCAGACTTCCAAGGACATTGCACAAAAACGTCCCCCACGGAAAAACAGAGCCGCACAAACGCAACATTCCAAGCGTCAGGCCAAGGGTGAGAGCATAACGCGCTCCCGCTCCACAGCCCGCCGCTACTGCAAAAAGAAAGGGTGTATCCACAAGCCTTTTTAAAAAAACAAAATACAATAAGTCTAATATTAAGAAGACTTCTCAAGCCGCGCAAGACGAAGCTCTTCCAACTCGTGAAGCTTTGCTACCTGCTCCGCAAGCGCCTTCAGCGTATCCCACTCATCAACATCCTTTTGGGATAAAAGGTGTGCAACGTCAAAGAGAAGTGTCATATTATCCGTGGCAAAGGCCATGTATACTTGCACTATATTCGTAAGATATGACATATCCAAGGGCTCTTTATTCCGCAGCATTGCCATAGTTTTTTCTATACTTGCAAAGCGCTTCACGTTTTTATACACTTCCTGATTGCTATCAAAGCCATAGCTTTCAAATCGAAAAAGTAAGTTCCCTACATATCGAAAAAAAGCTTCACGAAGCACCGACTGCTCAACATCGTCGCACAGAAGATGCTTCTCAATAATCGCATAACTAGCCTCACACAGCGCAGCATCCTTCAAGAGTGAGGCTGTCGTCATGAATTGATTCCCATAACTTTGCCCACTTCCCAGCTCTTGAATAACACCACCAAGTACATTCAAATGCCGCGTTTTTCCCGTAAAAAACAAAGCAAAATAATCAATATACTCATTAAAATAAACATGCTGAGAAATCTCTAAAAGATCAGACATAATATCCACACGCTTCTGCCAAAGCGCTGTCGTCTGTACATTATAAAACGGAGCTTGGAAGGAAAGCGCATGACACCCCACACGCTCTACAGGGTCATCAAGCGTCCAAGGCTCTGCTATCACATCGTTGGCATACGAAAGGTGCATATCAACGACATTGACCCAAAAGCCAGACGCAGAACTATAACCCTGATTTTCCTTTAAAAATTTCAGACATTCTGCAATTGCATGATTAGACTGATGTCGGCGATCAGCTCGTACAACACAATAAGATGTATTTACTTTTTCTAATAACAAGGAAATCCGTTCAAAAAATCCTTTCTGTGGGCAATGAAAGTAGTAAACATCGCTCATGGCTTCAAAAACTTTGTGCTTTGAATGCACCTCATCAGTGCCATCTGCTATATAGATGGGCATCCCCTTGCCCACATGATAATTCACAATAGCAGGCAAAGCATATTGTCGATCCTTTGTAATGATGAGCATGGAAATGTCGTGAAGCATATTTTCTCCAAAAGTGTGGACTCAAAGCGTGTATGAACAATGTCATAAAAAAGAGGAAGTTTTTTGTAAAACTTCCTCTTTTTTCGTTAAATATCGAGATTAAATCGACGAGCTTTTAAAGAAGTTCTTCCCGTGCAGACCAAATCCCTTAGGCGGCGTGGAAGCTTTGGCAGCTCCGGCGGCGGGCGCAGTGCCTGTAGCAGCGGGCGTCGCCGGTTTGGGCGTACTGGCAGACGCAGGCGGATAGGCAGATGCGGGCGTCCTGCCTGCGACTGCTTGTGCCTGAACTGGCTGGGCTTGAACTGGCTGGGCTTGAACGTGTTGCGCCTGAGCTGCTTGAGGCTGGCCTAATACAGGCGTAGCAGTCGCCGCAGG
>CAYJGA010000071.1:0-8253 GCA_964369255.1 uncultured Desulfovibrionaceae bacterium | reverse complement strand
CTTTCCTGATGGGCCTATAGCTCAGCTTGGTAGAGCCCCCGGCTCATAACCGGTTTGTCCGAGGTTCAAGTCCTCGTGGGCCCACCAGAAATAACAGCCACCTACGAAATTTTCGTGGGTGGCTGTTATTTTAAGCAGGGATTCTGTCCCCCATCTGTCCCCCATTTTCTTTTCATGGCACGCTGAATGCGCTTTCCTTAGAAAAATGCTTTAGGAGGCTTATTGTGCGACAACGTCTGACCCACTACACTATGAAAATGCTTGAAAGGTACACGCACGTTGTGCCCGAAGCAAAACGTACTGCCATTCACGCACTCTCTGAAATATACAACAAGTAAGAGACAGAGGTACTGTATGAAAATCTTGACAATAGCATCATTTTAGGAAATATTTTCTTGGTGAGGTCACGCTGTAAACGATGTACCAATGCCCCTTACGGATAAGAGATTGTTCTGTTGTTGATAGCTTAAAAACAAAGAGTTTCAATTGATTATGATACCAGCATGGAATGAGTTGGGTCTATTGCCCCCTATACGTCAAGGGGATGCGCCTGTAGACGTTGATAGAGCGCCATATCGAACAAATTTGCTCGAATTTGTCGAGCGATTTGCTCTGACACACGAGCGCGTATGCCTCCTCAAAGGACTACTCTCTTACAGAAATGCGCTTTATACCAGCAATATAAGAGAGGGTTTTCAGTGGATTGACGGCAGCTTTCTAGAAAATATTGAAATGCTTGAAGAACGACACCCTCGTGATATTGACTGTGTGACTTTTTACACCATGCCGCCGGATGAAACGGAAGAAACACTTGATTTGAAATATCCGAAGCTCTTTCAACACACATATCTGAAAGCACAGTATAGCGTTGATGCCTACTATGTGGGGCTTGATGAGACTTTTGATGAGTATCTCTTGGATAATATAACATATTGGTATAGCATATGGAGTCATAACCGTGATTTTGTGTGGAAGGGTTTTGTGCACATTGCCTTGGATGAAGAAGGCGACCTTGAAGCGCAAGCACTTTTAGAGCGTATTTGTAAGGAGCGTGTGTATGCAAATGACTAAAGAGCATGCCTTTATTTCAGCTGAAGTGCAAGAGCTACGACGAATTTTAGAACGTATCCCTCACAAGAAGGTCATTACGCGAAGAAGTTATGAACGGCGTTTGCAGCGCGCAGAAGAGATGCTCACTCATTTTGGCAATGAGGATACACCTCAAAGCATGACAATTACCTTTAAAGGCAAGCCTGTTCGTGGTACAGAAGGCATTTATGCGGATTTTGCAGGAGAGGCAACGTCTGCATTGTCAGACCTTTATGCTACTCTGGTGGCAAACCTTAAGGGGCTTATGGCAGCGACTACAGGTCCTGTTCCCGAAGGCGACAAACATCAACTTGTCATCACAGGTGTCGCTAAGGGGTCATTTGGTTTTACTTTAGAACTTCCTCGTGAGATTGCATCGCAGCAACTTTCGCTTTTTGGGGAAACACCCTCTGCCACAACGCAGGCACATGCTCTGCTGGAAAATGTTCTTTTCCAAGCCATTCAGGGTGATGATGAAAACTTATCTGAAAGCTTGATTGGACTTGAGACAAGAACAATAAAAAAAATATACGATTTTTTTGATATTATGCAAAAAAATGACGCTTTGTTTTCTTTCAAGTCACGACACCGTGAAATTTGCGCTTCGTCTACCAATGACATCAAAAGAGCTCGTCAGCGATTGGACATACAAAATGTGACGGATCGTGAAGAATCCTATGTTGGCAGATTAACGGGACTGTTACCACATTACTATGAATTTGAATTTACTAAGAATGATACTGCGGTCATTCGAGGTAAACTTCCAGCCAACTTTCAAGATATTGCCTCGCTTAATGCTTTTTTGAATCAGGACAGTAAGATTGTACTTCATGTGCGTAGCATTGGACAAGGAAAACCACGTTATATATTGCACCGTATTGCTGACATTACCTTGTACTAATGCAACGCATTCTTTGCTATGGGCATCTCCATGAAAAGGAGATGCCCTGTAAGTAATGTTATTGTATTGTAAACTCTCCCTCACCCTCCTTTGAGGAAGGCACATCTACAGCATCAACAATATGTGCTTCTTCCGGCTTAAGGATACTTTTTGACAAAAAAGGGACATGGTGCCCAATCGCTTCAAGCACAAACAACTGAGGATATTGTCAAAAAACAGGCACTATGGCGCAGGTACTATGGGGAGCGGTGACCCCAAAGAAATCCCTGTCTTTGCGACATGAGCCGTATACACATAGATTTCGACGCCTACACTGCGCGCTTCCCAAAAAAGCGCGGCATAATCAGGGTCAATGAAGTCCGCGGGAGCAAAACAACGCCCGTCCGGGCGCTGGACGAGGTAAAACATGGCCGCCCTCTCTCCTGCGCGCACAATATTCATCAGCTCTCGCAGGTGCTTTTGTCCACGCACCGTAGCCGCGTCGGGAAAGCAGGCGACGTCGTCCTCCACCATAGTCACATTTTTGCATTCCACCCAGAGAGGCGCACGCCCTTCCCCTGTAAAGCAGCCATCGAGGCGGCTGTCGCCGCGCTTCGCTTCACGGACGAGCCGCGTGTAACCCGCAGCAAAAGGAAGAGCACCCGCGGCGAAAGCCGCGGAAAGCATCGCATTGGGAATACTCGTATTGACACCCACCCAAAAACCATCCCCGCTCCCAATGTCATGCCCGACGCTGTCATGAGGCAATGCGCCATTATGCAACATGCTTTTTGCGTCACGCCCATAAGAGCCAAGCCATACAGCTTCCTGCGTCCATGCAAGCTTGCGTTTGGGATTGCTGGCAGGCGATAAAAGCACAGGACTGCCTTCCCGCAAAAGACCCAGCATGGAACCGGTGTTGTTACTGTGACACCATTCCTCGCGATTATTTAAGCGCACTGCAACGCTAAATCGCTTGTGACGACGCAAAAAAAATCCAACTTGACAAACGTCGGAAAATGAAATACAACTCTTCACAAAAGATGAAGGCCTGCATGAATGGGGCGCCATTTATTATCCTTATTATTAAGTATTATGTCTGTTATCTACAGCAAGGAGTTTACATGAAAATCGCGGAGAAATTTTCTTCAATAAAACCTTCCGCCACCCTCGCCATCAATGCAAAAACGCTTGAGCTGAAATCGCAGGGCATAGAAATCATTAGCCTTGCTGTTGGTGAACCAGATTTTACCACGCCTGCGCACATTTGTGAAGCAGCAAAAGCCGCCATCGATGCAGGCTTTACGCGCTACACGGCTGTGGGCGGCATTATGGACTTACGCAAGAGCGTTGCCGCTTACTATAATAAAGTCAATTCCACCTTAAAAGAAAGCGTAGAAGCTCAAGTGCTTGCGGAACATGTTGTTATTTCAAATGGCGGCAAGCAGCCCCTTTACAATATCATGCAAGCCGTTCTCAACCCCGGCGACGAAGTCCTTGTCCCCGCGCCCTATTGGGTGAGCTATCCCGACATGGTCGCGCTCGCAAGCGCGGTGCCCGTCAGCGTACCCACGTCCGTGGCCGCAGAGTTCAAAGTCACCACCGCAGACCTTGAAAAATACTGCACGCCAAAAACACGCATGCTTATTCTCAATTCCCCTTCCAATCCTACGGGCACTATTTATACGCAAGCAGAACTTGACGCCCTCATGGAATGGGCTATTGCCAAAGAAATTTTTGTCATCTCTGATGAAATTTACGACCAACTCATATACGACGGAGGCACCTCTGCCACGGCTGTGTCGTGGTTCTTGCGCCATCCTGAGTACGTCGCTCTGTGCAATGGTGTTTCCAAGAGCTATGCCATGACTGGCTGGCGCGTAGGGTACAGCGTCACCCATCCCGCCTTAACAAAGGCCATCATCACGCTCCAAGGACAAAGCACATCCAATGTGTGCTCCATCGCGCAAAAAGCGGCGCTGGCAGCGCTGGAAGGTCCCACGGAATTTTTAGAAACCTTGCGAGGCATCTTCAAAGGACGCCGCGACGCCGGCTATGCCGCCATACAAAAATGGAGCAAGGCCGAATGCCCCAAGCCCGGCGGCGCCTTCTACTTCTTCATCGACGTCCACAAATATTTCCGTCCGGGTCTTGCCACAGACGTGGAGCTGTGCACAGTCCTCCTTGAAAAAGCGCAAGTGGCTGTCGTGCCCGGTTCCGCCTTTGGGGATGACAAGTGCATCCGACTGTCCTACGCCCTCGCCGACGAGGTGCTCATGGACGCGCTTTCACGCATTCAAAATGTGCTTGAAAACGAATAATTTCCAGAAAATGTGCCGACGAGGGGCACTGCTTTGCAAGCGCTTTTGTAAAAAAAGCTTTGCCCCTTGCCAACATGACATTGCCACACAAAATGCAGCGTACTTGCATACTCTGACACCATAAAGAACATGTACAAGGCAGTGTCAGAACGAATTGCTTGCGTGTAAACAAAACACGCATGCGCAAAAGGGTTTTATGAGTACGTTTCGGTTCAATCAAGAGGGGGAGCCATGCGAGTAAGTCGAGAATATTCCTATCGTCTCAACAACGCGTTGGCAAAGGTTTCCAAAATGCCTGAAATCAACGAAGGGGATTTCTATAAGGCTGCGCGCGTCATCGCTTACGAAGGTTGTGTTGCACTACAAGTGACACGGGTAGGCATTTGGCGCCTTGACACGAAGGATTGCGTCCTTGAAAGCATCGTCTCCTATGATACTGAGACACGAGAGTTTTCGACACAAGAAAACTTCTCTCTCGCCGATCGCTCTTCCTATCTGGACGAATTGCGTACCCAACGCATCATTTGCACCAACGACGTCCAACAAGAGAGTGTGCTCAACGGCCTCGATGACAGCTATGATTCACGTATTTGCTCTCTCCTCGACGCCCCCATCTTTAACGGCTCCGACCTGAGCGGTGTCGTCTGCATTGAACAATTCGATACCCATAGAAATTGGGACATTGTAGAGCAAAGCTTTGCCTCTTCCCTCGCAGACTTTGTAGCGCTCGCCATGACTGCCGCCGAACGCCATTCTGTCATGCTCGCCTTGCAAGACAAAGAAAAGCGCATGCGCACTCTCATGGCAAACCTGCCCGGCATGGTGTACCAATGTCGCAACGACCCACCCGACTACACATTCACCTTTGTGAGCGATGGCAGCTTGGCACTGACAGGCTATACACCAGAAGAACTCCTAGATAACAACGCATTACAGTTTTTTGACATGATTCACCCGGACGATGTGGAACCCCTCGCCCGCGTGAATGAGCTGACCCTCAATGTGGGATTGCCCCTTGAAACAAGCTTTCGTCTCATTATGAAGGATGGCACTCTCAAATGGATTTGGGAGCGGAGCCGTGTGGTGGAGTTTAAGGCCGACGGGACACCACACCTCTTAGAAGGGTTTTATACGGATATTACTGAACAGCGACGATTAGAAGCCGCAGAACTTGCCAATAAGGCAAAAAGCACCTTCCTCGCCAATATGAGCCACGAAATCCGCACGCCCATGAACGCCATCCTTGGCATGGCAGATATTGCCTTGAGGCAAAATCCCACCAATGAAATTTTGGAATGCCTACGAAATATCAAGAGCGCCGCAGGCTCCTTGCTCACCATCATCAATGATATATTGGACTTCTCAAAAATAGAATCCGGCGCCATGGAAATTATGCCGGAGCCTTACTATGTGGAATCCTTTATCAATGATATTGTGACACTCATAAATGTGCGTATCGGCGACAAGGCGCTCGACTTCCTCATTGAAGACAAGCACGACTTGCCCCGAATACTCCTCGGCGACAGCATACGCCTCAAACAAGTGCTCATCAACTTGCTCACAAATGCGCTCAAGTTCACGAAGGAAGGCCATATACGCCTCGTGCTTGAGGCCGTTCCCGTGGGGCACGGCAACACCATAGTGCTCAAAATGCGCGTGGAAGATACAGGTATAGGCATGAGACGCGAGGACTTGCCCATGCTCTTTGAAAACTTCTCCCAGCTTGACACAAAGAAAAACAGAAATATCGAAGGCACAGGCCTCGGCCTTGCCATCACAAAAAAACTTGTGGAGCAAATGGGTGGTTCTATCAGCGTAGAGAGCACCTACGGCGTCGGCTCATGCTTTGCCATTGAGCTGCCCCAAGCCGTGGAAGACGCAGCTCCCCTCCTGACCGAAGGGGACTTTACACGCGCCAACGTAGGCATTTGCTTAAAAAGCACAGCAAAAGCCCAGTGCATTCATCAAAAACTTCTGGATATTGGCGCCACTGCCACCATTGTGGACAGCTATGACACTTTTCATGACAGCGCCTTCACCCATGTGTTCATCGACCACACAGCACTGGAAACCTACGATACAAACACGATCGCTCACATAAGTGTCATCGCTCTCTCCAAGAACTACTTTGAAAGCAAGGATGTGGGGAAAAATGTCGTTGTAGCCTACGCCCCCCTCACCACCATCGTCGTGGCACGCCTCCTTGAAGGAAGCACCTACTCCACCAGCGACGCCGCCGCTGACGAAACGTCCTTCACCTTGACCACGCAGAATGTCCGCGCTCTCGTCGTAGATGATAACAGCATCAACCTCATCATCGCCCAAAGCGTTCTTGAAGAATACAAAGTCACCGTAGACACCGCCCTCTCCGGTAAGGAGGCAATCACAAACATCCAGCGCGAGCACTACGACCTTGTCTTCATGGATCACATGATGCCGGAGATGGATGGTGTGGAAACAGCAATGAATATTCGCAAGCTCCAAGGGGAGCGCTTTGCCACAATGCCCATAGTGGCACTCACTGCCAACGCCGTAGGTGATGTAAGAAGCGATTTTCTAAAGGCGGGCATGAACGATTTTCTCTCAAAGCCCCTTGTCATCAAGGAGCTTGAGCGTGTTCTTCGGCAGTGGCTCCCCACAGACAAGTGGCACAATGTCACACAGGGCGCGTGAGATATTTTTGATATACTTGTGGGGGGAAACTTTTTTTGGGAAAAAACAAAAAAACAAACTTTTAGCCTTTACAAAACACTTGTTTTGCGGAGCACATTCATGCAAAGTGATAAAAATTTGGTTGTCGGCATCGCCGGTTTTGGAACAGTGGGCACAGGCGTTGTGCGTGTGTTGGAAGAAAGCGCAGCGCTTATTCAGCAGCGCATAGGCCGCCCCATTACAGTGAAAACTATCCTCGTGCGGGACGCTGCAAAAGCGCGTGCCTGTGCAATACCCGCAGGCGCCACCATTACGACTGACCCCACACTTATCACAGACGACGCCGACATCGATGTGGTGCTCGAACTTATGGGCGGCATTGAAACAGCCGGAAAGCTCATCACTCGCGCCCTTGAAAATGGGAAACATGTGGTCACTGCCAACAAGGCCTTACTCGCCGAAGCAGGTGAGACTCTTTTCGCCCTTGCTGCCGCAAAAAATCGCTGTCTTCTCTATGAAGCCAGTGTTGCCGGCGGCATTCCCATCGTCCAAACGCTCAAAGAAAGCCTTGCCGGAAACACCATAAGTTCACTCATGGGCATCCTCAATGGCACAAGTAACTACATTCTCTCAGAAATGACCACAAATGGCCTCGACTTCGGCACAGCTCTCATGGAAGCTCAAGAGCTCGGTTTCGCAGAAGCAGACCCCACCCTTGATATTGACGGACACGATGCCGCACACAAGCTCGTCCTGCTTATCCGCCTTGCCTATGGTGTGGAATATCCGTACAAAGACATGCCCATCCATGGCATCCGTCATATGAGCAAGATGGACATTGCTTTCGCCCGTGAATTTGGCTATCGCGTCAAACTGCTCGGACAAGTGCGCTCCATCGACGGAAAGCTCGAAGCAGGCGTTTTCCCCACTCTCGTGCACCATCGTTTCCTCTTGGCAAGCGTCGGCGGTTCCTATAATGCCATCCGCATGGAAGGCAACGCCGTAGGCTCCCTCTTCCTCCACGGACGCGGCGCAGGCGACATGCCCACAGCGTCCGCCGTCGTTGCCGACCTCATGGCCGTGGCACGGGACGCCCAACCCTACAATACAGGCTTCACGGAGCAAGTCCTTAAAAAGGCAGACATACTCTCCCCATCCAACGCCAAAGCATCCTACTACTTGCGCGCCATGGTGCAAGACTGTTCCGGTGTGCTCCGTGATATTGCCGGCATTATGGCAGACGAGGGCATCAGCATCGCGCAAGTCATACAAAAGCCAGAAGAGCAAGGCGCTGTGCCGCTCGTCTTTATG
>CAYJGA010000070.1:6663-8292 GCA_964369255.1 uncultured Desulfovibrionaceae bacterium | reverse complement strand
AGCGCTTTGAGCATGTTGAGGCGGTTTGCACGTACTTTTGCGTCGTCGCACATGACCATCACATGGTCAAAGAAGTTATGCACTGCGGGGCGAAGCTCCAAGAGCAGCTCGGGAATGGCCTTGAAATGTTCTTCGTTCCACAGTGTATCAAAACGGGGCAGGGCGCTGTCAAGAGCCTGCGCCAAGGTTTTTTCTGCGTCTTCTTGCAAGAGGTCGGCTGTATAAAGGCCTGTGAGCGCACTCTCTTGGCCTTGCTTACGCACAATGTTTGCTACGCGCTTAAAGGTCTGTACAGCTTCCGTATATCTGTCGCTTTGACGAAGACTTTCCAGCGCTTGGAGGCGTGCATATGTCGTCCATACATCGCGCGATGTGTTTGTGTTTTGTGCGGCGCCAAGGCTTGCGTCCACAAGAAGGGTATCATGTCCTTGTCCTTGCCAGAGGTTTTTCAGACGACTGTCAAAAAATTCTTGCAGTTTTTCTAGGCACTGTTCCGCATCAAGCTTCCATGCGCGTTCACCGTATAAGTCCAGAGCTTTTTGGAAGAGCGCGCGCATGTCAAGGCGAAGGTCAAAGGCAAGAATGCAGCGGGCAATGCCAAGGGCGCAACGACGCAGAGCATTGGGGTCGGCGGTGCCTGTAGGCATCATGCCAAGGCCAAAGCAGCCGACGAGTGTATCTACTTTGTCTGCCATAGAGACGAAAGCGCCGAGCAGTGTTGTGGGAACTGCGCTGTCGGGGCCTGCGGGTAAGTATTGTTCTGCCAAGGCTTGGGCAACCGTGTCCGGTTCGCCTTTTTTGCGTGCATAAATGCTGCCCATGATGCCCTGTAATGTGTCAAATTCGCCCACCATACCACTCACAAGATCCGCTTTTGATAAACGCCCGGCGCGCGCGGCGTCTTGAACGCTTAGAGGCGTGTTGCCTTGTGTTGGTGTGCTACAATGTTCTGCAAGAAAGACGCACAGCTTTTCAAGGCGACGCGTCTTGTCGCCCATGGAGCCAAGAGGGCCAAGGAAGATAACAGAATCAAGACGCTCAAGCCATGTATCCATCGGCTCCGCCATATCGCTGCGCCAAAAGAAGCGCGCGTCCTCAAGTCGCGCCCGCAGGACGCGCTCCCAACCCTTTTGTACAAGCGCACTGTCTGGCGGTGTCATATTGAGGACTGTCAGGAAGTGAGGCAAAAGGTTGCCGCCGGCATCTTCCACGCCAAAACTTTTTTGATGGCTTTCCATGCTCGTCAGCAAAACTTCACGCGGAACTTCTAAGAACGAAGGGTCAATGTTGCCCATAAGGGAAACAGGATGCTCGCACAGACCTTGTACTTCATCAAGCAAGCTGTCCTTCCATAAGATAGTACCACCAAGCGCCTTGGCTTGTGCGTTGCCCCCTTCAATAATGCTGCTGCGACGCGCGGCGCTGTCCGGCTCTACGCCGCCTTCTGTGCGTACTGTCTTAAGATAGCTTTGCGCGTCTTTTACAGAAATGAAGATACCTTTTTCTGCTTGCTCGCCTTCATGGGTATGGACGCGGTGCCCCCATGTGATGCGGTCGGCGTTGATGTGACCTACGCTGAAAGGCACAACGACATCGTCAAGCAGCGCCAAAATCCAGCGCAAAGGGCGG
>CAYJGA010000070.1:0-6653 GCA_964369255.1 uncultured Desulfovibrionaceae bacterium | reverse complement strand
TGCGCCCCAACGCAATTTCTTAGGGAAGGGCTGTGCTGTAATAATGGCGGGACATATGTCTTGCAACAGCCCTGCGACAGCCGCACCTCCGACGCGCTTACGCACGGCGATGTAGGCGCCCTTGTCTGTTTCTTGTGTGAAAATGTCGTCAAGGGAGACAGCATTTGTGCGCACAAAACCTTCCAAGGCCTTTGTGGGCTTGCCTTCAGCGTCATAGGCCACGCGGACGGGAGGGCCTGCAATGAGTTCTTCCTTCTGCTTTTGAACGGGGTCAATATCTTCGATAAAGACCACCGCGCGGCGCGGCGTTGTCATGATGCGCACAGCACCAAAGCCAATGGCATTCTCTTCGAGAGCAGCCACAAAACGGCTGTGCAACTCTTTTTCTTCAGTGGGCAAAAAACGCGCTGGCAGCTCCTCGCTCCCAATTTCCAAAACAAATAATGACATGACCTTCCCCCTACTTTTCCACAATCAAATCTGAAGATGCCTGCAATAAGGGATAGCCAAGCGCTTCCCTTTGCGCTGCATATAAACGCGCCACACCCGAAGCAAGCGCGCGCACTCTGCCAATGTATCCCGTCCGCTCTGTGATGGAAATAGCACCGCGCGCGTCGAGCAAGTTGAATGTATGAGAGCATTTGAGGCAATAATCATAGGCAGGCCATGGAAGCTCCAACGAAATCAGTTTTTTGCATTCGGCTTCACACGCGTTGAAGAAGGAAAGCAACATATTTGCATCACTGACCTCAAAGTTATAGCGAGACTGTTCCACTTCGTTTTGATGGTAAATATGCCCATACTTGACATTTTTATTCCATGCCAAATCATACACAGACTCCACACCTTGCAAGTACATGGTCAAGCGTTCAAGGCCATAGGTCAGCTCCACGCTCACCGGGTGTAAATCAATGCCGCCAACTTGCTGAAAATAGGTAAACTGTGTCACTTCCATGCCATTGAGCCACACTTCCCAGCCAAGACCCCACGCGCCCAGCGTGGGGGATTCCCAGTCGTCTTCCACAAAGCGAATATCATGTTTTGTAGAGTCAAGCCCCAAGGCCTTGAGGCTCTCCAAGTACAGTTCTTGGACATTTTCAGGCGAAGGCTTAAGGATAACTTGATATTGAAAATAGCGCTGAAGACGATTAGGATTTTCGCCATAGCGACCGTCCGTGGGACGGCGCGAGGGTTCTACATAGGCCACACTCCAAGGCTCAGGGCCTATGACGCGCAAAAAAGTATGTGGATTAAAGGTACCAGCACCGCATTCTACGCCGCTGGGCTGCTCGATGACGCAGCCATTGTGTGCCCAAAAGTTTTGAAGAGTCAGAATGACATCCTGAAAGTACATGGAATATCCTTTGTTGTTTTAAGGGAAGAACTGACTGTATAGATTTTTTGCTCCTTAATAACAGAGGCGAATTTTGAGAAGTACGCAGGCTCCATAAATATAAAGCTGTGTCTCGCAAAGTGCGCCTGAAACTGTTAAAGGGCAAAAAAGTATGACATCAATGCTTCCCTAAGAAGCATACAACAGCCTGTGGAAAAAACTTCAACTGGCAGGCCGCTCAAAAAAGGTGAGATGCAAGCAAACGCATCGTGTTATACACGCTTAAAACGTCCCGCATCCCACGCTATACCAAGGTGGAACTGTGTAAAACCATCCACAGCTCGAAAACATGTTTGCCTGTCTTTGTTGGGCAAGGCGTGCACATCCCACATGGTGGGAGGAGTGTGTTGCACGGAGTGTAAAAAATGCAAAGCCGATGCACTCATGTTGAGTGCGTAAGGCGAATGAGCACGGGGAGCGCAGTGCGCACACACACATGTGCCCTCGTCCATTCTGAAAAGGACATGTTGCCGCTCAAATCTTCCACCGCACTGAGCACACTCTTGCCACGCGGGAGTAAAGCCAAGTTCGCACGCCATTCTGAGACGAAAAAGAACGGGGTGCAATGGGTGCGGCGATACGGGAGCCACCGGAACCATGGCAGGCATGGAATCCCCGGACACTGCATTCGTGTCCTTCGTATGGGTGTGAGCATCTTGCGGCATGCCTTCCATGAGGGAGAGCATGTCCTGCATAAGCGCAAATGCGGCAGGCGCTGAGGAGTGCTTTTCTGTTGCGCTTGAGTCTTGCAAGTCGTGCGAGTGCGCGCCAACGGACGACGCGCCAATGGACGATGTGCCAATGGACGATGTGCCAGAGGACGACGACGAGGCAGTGCAACCCCCCGTGCTTGCGCCAGTGTTTGCTTCGGACCCCCCGTCATATGCCATGGGCAATGCGTCCAAAAAACGAACGCAATTCATAAGCATGCCAAAGGATGCCCACTCACTGCGTAACTTTTGTGGGCCTCTCACAAGCACCCCTTCTTCCAGCGTCAAATATTGTCCTTGTCGCCCTTGTTTGACGCGACACGAAATAGTATTGAGCACATCAAGGCAACCGCAAAATCGGCGCCGACTGCGACTGCCTCCAAAAGCAAAAGCTGTTACAAGTCCTTTGTTACGGAACAGCAACTTGAGCCACAAATCCGCCTCACGAAAGCGACCCACTTGTAAGACGATAGCTGAATCATTCCATTCCATTATACAGATGGGGGGAATTTGATGGTCTTTACTTCGCCATCCTTGCCGGGGATGGGCATTTCCTTGCCGTCGTAATGAATGCGCACACCTCCTGCATTGCCAAGCTTGAGCACAAGGCTTTCGTCGAAGGTCAATGCAAAAGTGTCACCCTTGCGAAGTGAAAATTGGCGTGTGTCTGTATCATCGGCATTGGAGTGAATCCAGCACTCGTCTACTGCGGTGATAATGACTTTGTGGGCTTCAGACGTCGCAAGAAGCGCCGCACCCTGTGTTTGTGTGGTGCTCTGTCCTGCTTCGGTTTGCAGAGTGGGCTCTTGCCCAGATGCGTCTGATGAGGAGACGAGGGTGGTGCCTTCTTGTGTGCTCTCGTATGTGCCCTCTTGTGCATTTGGCGCGGCGCCAAGTGCAAGAGGAGAGGTAATCACTTGCGTGCTTGCACGGTCGCTCGCGCTGTCTGCTCTAGCACCCTGTGAATTATCGGGTGAACGTTCAGGGTCAGCCGCCGCCCCCGAAGTCTGTGCTACAGTATTCGCTGACGCAGAAGCGGGAGAAGCGTCATTTTGTGCCACGACAACAGCATTGCCCGAATGACTTGAAGAAGCTGATTGTTGCTCTTGCACAAGCCCTGCTGCATGTGTTTGCGTGGGCATGGGGTTTGCGGTGACCGCAGGGCTTGATGCCACACGAGCAGGTGTTTTTTCTTGCGTGGACAATGGCGGCGCAGGCTGTGCGGTTGTTAAATGGTCTTCCTTTAAGTTTGAAAAAAGGTCATTATCTCGTTGCAACCATATGAAGGCGGCAATGGCTACGCAGATGCAAAAAACAAGGAAAAATAAGAGCTTCTTTCCGCCGCCGCGTTCCTTTGTCATGGCAGGCTCAAAAGCCGCCTTACTTGGTGGTATGTCATTGTAGAGCCCTTCTGCTTTGAGCAATTTCTCTACATCAAGCTCCAAAAAACCGCCATAGGCCGTCACAAAGCCGCGTATATAGACAGCATGGGGCAGAGATTCCTTGTCACCTTCTTCCAAGGCACGGATAACACGCACGCTGAGTTTCAAGTGGTCTGCCACATCGTCGATGAGTAAACCCCTTTTTTCGCGCTCCTCGCGGAGTATGTTTCCTAATTCGTTCAGCGTCATAGTCATATTTTTTCTCTGTAGGCGCTATGCACCATGTGTTTGATGGTCAGTTTTATTGAGGACTGTTTTGTACTACACAATCATATGAGGCACAGCCTCTCAACCACAGCACTCTCATGTTATTTTTTTGAAAGGAGTTTGGGGAACACTTTTTTGGAAAAAAAGTGTTCCCTCCACAAGTCTTTCAAAAAACAAAACATTAAGATGCAAGATGCTACATGCGTACATCAATGACAGCACGACTGCGCAGCTGTTCTACATATTCCTCAAAGCGCTCCTTTAAGAGCGGTTGGCGCAATAAATTTTCAATGTAGGGCTTTGCTTGTTCAAAGCTCATGAGCTCTCCGTGAGCTGCTTTTTTAACGAGTTGAAATTGTGATTTTTTTCCACCAATAACAAGAATTGGAGTCACTTCACCTTCGTCAAGTTCTTGAATAATTTTCACAAGGCGTGGGTCAAGCTTTTCCATGGGCACTTCGCCAAGAAGGCCACCGCGTTCCTTGTTGGGGCCTTCGGAGATTTTTTTTGCAATTTGCGGGAATTGTTTTGGGTCTTGCATGAGCTGACGAGCGTAGGGCATGGCATCCACTTTATCCGGGTAGATGATGAGCGCCAAAACAGCTTCATTATTTTGCACCATTTCGTCTTGGTGTGTGTCGTAATATGTTTTGACTTCCTCAGGGGTCAAAACGACTTTGCGTCCCACCATCATCCCCATGAGCTTTTGGCGCACAATATTCTTTGTAAGGGTCGCACGTAAGGCTTCGATGGTCATGCCATCGAGCTTCATGCGTTTTTCAAAGTCTTTTTTGTTCAAGCCACTGCGTTGCATAAGACGAACAATTTCACCATCGACTTCTTCTGGGCTTGCTGTAATTTGATGGCGTGTGGCCTCGCCCATCACAAGGACATCCAGAATGAGTGTTTCAAGGACTTTTGCGTAAATATCGTGGACTTGGCCTTGATTTTCTGCTTTTTTAGGGTCAATTTTTGCCTTTTTCAGTTCCGCGTTTGCAGCTTGGTCAAGGTCAAACTGTGAAATCATTTGCCCATTGACAACGGCGACTACTTTGTTAAGAGTGGCAGCGTGCGCACATGTCAACATCAATGCGAAGCAACATGCTGTTAAAATAAGTTTATTCAAGGAAACCTCCCGTGCGGAATTTGTATCTTTCGGCTCGTTCTAAAAAGATGCACTGAGTGCTGTTTAAGGGAGCACTGATTGCATTGAATTTTTGCTCTTTAACGGCGAAGCGTTTTTCGAGAACTACTCAATATATAAAGACATATATAAGTTTTTCGCGAAATGAGCTTGACACAGTTAGAGGGTAAAAAGGCATTAAACCAGTGATTCCTTAAAAAAGCTGTGTAAGCATATGTGCATGCAACAAAGCTCGGCTGGATGTCGGGGTGAGAATTGTTATAAAAACGCGCCCATGTAAACGAAGATGCACTGTATCTTTTTCTTGTGAAAATTGCAATATTCTTTTTTTGTCCTTTTGCGATGGTGTACTTGTTCGAAATTACGTATCTTTTTTTTGTTGCAATGTATGTAAAAGCGTGTATAAAAGTATTGACAAGTGTAGCGAAAGAGTATACTTGTTCCTATTCGTTGGGCAGGGTGTTTCTGTTGCTCCCTGCAAAGAGTGAAACTCGGCGATTTTTAACATATTTTTTTGTAACATACCTTGGAGGAAGAAGTGGCTAACCATAAGTCCGCCGTAAAGCGTCATAAGCAGAGCCTTGTGCGTGCTGAACGTAACCGTGCTCAACGCACGCGTGTGAAGAATGTTGTGAAGCAGGTGCGTACTGCTATTTTGGCTAATGATAAAGAGGGCGCGGCTAAGGCACTCGTGCTTGCCACCTCCGTGCTGGATAAAGCTGCCACAAAGGGCGCCATGCACTGGAAGAAATCTGCACGCAAAATTTCTCGCCTTGCCCTTGCCGTGAACGGCATGGAATAGGCTTTTCGCAATTTTTTTCGTGAGCTTCCGCATACAATGAGTGTGTTTTTGTGGTTGTTCAAAAGGGAAGAGAAACGCAAGTTTTTCTTCCTTTTTTTATCACTTAATCAAATTTTCTTGCAAAAAAAATATCTTTACGCTATAGCCTCATTTGTTGAGTGTTTCTCAATATACACATAATCCTGCGTAAACATACGCTGTAACGATTTTTTTGAGATAAGGAAAATACTATGTCTGACACGTCTGTTCTTCATCAAGAAATGCTTGAGGCATTGCTGCCTCCTGAGAAATCCGACGCTTTTTTTGACGCCTTGTATGGCGGCGCCGAGGAAGGGGCTTACACCATCAAACTTGCCTTACGGTCGTTGACAGATTCAGAGGCTCGTCTTGCGCTTGAGCTGCATCAGCGTCCGGGAAAGTGTCTTGTCTGTAGTCTCACCTACGGCTTGCCCCAAGTATTTCAGCGCCATCCGCTCATCAATGTGGCGGGCATGGCAAAAGAAATCGCAAAAGCTTTGCAGTGGGATGAAAATAGCATCTCTTGGCAGCTCGGGCGGACAGAGGAGCAAGGTTCAGCCTTGCACGCAATTCCCTTCACCATACAGAAATAACACCGGCAGCCCGGCGTCAAAACGCGCATCTTATTCTGAGGTGTTTTTTTGAAAGTGGTGCGGCGGAAAACTTTTTTTAGTTTTTTTCTTGGGGGGAAGACTTTTTTTCCTAGGCGCTGTCGTCAAATAGCGAATTTTTGTGTTATATCAAGGAAGATGAATTTATTTTTCGGGCGTGTATACAGACATACATAACCGAAAAATAAATGAAATCTGACGCAGAGATAACCGAAAAGGCGCATTTGACGACAGCGCCTAATTTCTCTTGTAAATAACGGTTCACTATGGGCTAGTACCCTGCTTCGTCTTAACCTTGTGGATTATCACGTCGCTGCACTCCTCGC
>CAYJGA010000069.1:0-8365 GCA_964369255.1 uncultured Desulfovibrionaceae bacterium | reverse complement strand
CCTTCAAAAAAACCACCTGTTTAGCTAAACAATCGGCGCTTTCGAATGGAGGATTGAAGCGATGTTTTGTAGTTTTATACAAAAGACTCGGTTTGACCTCTTCTGAGAAATGACGTGAAAAAAGGGGAACTTTTATTAAAAAAGTTCCCCTCTCTCATTTTAAAATCACATATGCATTCTATAACTATGCGTTTATAAAATACCACGACAAAATGTTTCCAGCACAAAATACGCACGCATGGAAAGCGGCAGACTGGTGGGAGGCAAAAGTGTCAAAAGCGACACAAGGGGCATCTTAAGCGTGCGCTTTGTGGCATGACGCAATATGGCACGCGCTTCTCGTGGATGACCCTGCTGCCACAGCGCAATAGCCTTGTGCACGGTCACACGACTGTGCAACATATCGCGTGCTGCCATGTGCGCCGCATTGTGTACGTCAAAGTTCGCTTGATGCTTTTTAAGTATGTAGGACGTTTCCTTCCACAAGCTTTCAATATGCTGCAACGTCGTATTGCGCGTATGCAAATGCCAACAGGTGAGAATGTCATCCACATAGTCGCATTCCCAATGCTGGGCGAGCGTATAGAACAGTTCCGCCTCTTCAGCAATTTGCAATTTTTCATCAAAATACTCTAAGCCCCTGCCAAGTTCGTCCAAAGCAGCACGCCGAATCATCACAGACGACATGGACATCCACTGACGCATAACAAGCTCTGCAAAAACATTTCCACGCGCAGGCGCAGACTTACGGAAAACCCGCCCTAGGGACGTTTCCTCGTGCAAAATCTCCGTGTCCGTACAGACCAAGGCCACACGAGGATTGCTGTTCATGATGCTCACTTGCGCACTAAGCTTTTCCGGCTGCCATAAATCGTCACAATCCAAAAAGGCGATATATTCGCCGCGCGCCTGCTCTATAGCCCGGTTACGCGCTGCGCCAAGAGAACATGTCGTCTCTGTGCGGAATGGGCGGATGATAGGGCCATACTCACGCGCATAACCCTGTACAATGGTCACACTGTCATCTGTAGAGCCATTGTCCCAAAATATGATTTCCCAATCGGTAAAATCTTGAGCGAGCACACTCCAGAGTGCTGTGTCAAGCGTTGCGGAACCATTATAACAGTTGATGATGACGGAAACGCAAGGCGGGTGGGTGTCGTCGGGAATGAGGAAATCAAAGGAGTCGTTAGCCTCATCGTTGACCTCGCCGCTGACTTCGTCACTACCTTCGTCGTTGGGCATCAGATAACCTGTCGGATAATCTACTGAACTTTCTGAAAAACTGTCTGCAAAACTGTCTGCGATGTTGTCTGGAGTTGGCGCCAAAACGCTCCCATCCAATGCATTCCCATCCAAAGAGTTTAAATCCAGCCCGCTCACATCAAGAGCACTTCTGTCGCTCTCAATCGCGCTGTGGTCATTTGAAGACATATCCGCATCATGCATTCGAGAAAGAGAAAGCTCATCCTCATGCCCGTGCGATATGGATGCAGACCCCGTTTGAACAAAGTCGTCGGTGCCATGGGTGAGGCCAACGGACGAGCTTGAATCAAGCGGACTGTTGTCGTGCAAGTAATCGCTTGCAGATATAAGGGCGTCATTCTTGGACATGTCTACGCGTTATCCCCTTAAATGTGCATACTAATGCCAGTACCTGCAGGTGCAAGTCCTGATTGTGGCAATGCGCTGTTTCGCTGTGCTTGATAAGCGGCGTGCGCTTTGTCAAGAGAGGCTGTCGTGGAACTGGCTACAGAATGAGCAAAAGGCGCAATGTCTACAGCCCCCGCAGATTTCACAGAGCCTATGGCTGCGCCAGAAATCGATCCGTCGGAAGGCGCTCCAGCAGGCACTTGACTCACAAAGAACATGGAATCACTTGCCGAGATGACACTCAAGGCAGAGTCGCGGAAAAATGCCACACGCGAAGCCGAACTCGTGCCTTGCGCTTGCAGCGCTGTAAGACCGGTGTCAGAAGCGCTTGCGCTGTGTGCTCCCGCGCCCTGAACGCGAGTTCCAGACATACGCCCATCATCGCCGTATACGCCTTGCGCCTGTGTCGCCCCATGAATACCAGACAGAGCCATGTTTTGAGCATCCACACCACGAGCAGAAACGCCCGTCGGAGCAACTGTCGGAGCAACTGTCGAAGCAGTTGTCGCAGCATTCGCCGAAGCTCCCGTCGGTGCTCCTGTCGCAGCATCCGATGAAGTTGCAGACGAAGCCTCAAGCGCTTCTTTATCCTCCGCTCTAGCATCGCGCTGTGCCTGCGCCGCCATGGCAGAGGCCTGCGCCGCCACACTCTGGTCTTGAGCAGAAGGATCCGCAGGCGCAAGCGCCGCCGCACGTATGGTGCGCGCTTTTTTCTCCGTCGCTTCCGGATCGCCGGAAATCGGGCTTACATCAAGGGAAACAGAGCCGCCTATGGCGTACATCTTATCGTCCGGCCCCTTGGTATATGTGTAATTGGCGCCGCCTTGCGCATAGCCGCCACTGGCGGCAAGGTGCGCTTGCTCATGCGCGCGCACTTCACGGTCGCGTGCTTGGAGCTTGCGCACAATATTTTGCGCTTCACTGCTTAACTCGACAGAATCTACAGCTGTATTTGCAAGGGCGGTCGAAAAGCTTTGTCGTCCTCCTCGCTGATCAGAGTTCTGTTGGGAAAATGATCCCAAGGAAACATCAATACTCGGAGTGCTGTGCGCTGTGTCAATTCCATTTATTCCCATATATTACCTGCACTTTTTTATAAAAAGTTCGTTTCAGATCTGGTTACATTTCGCAAAACGTCTCCCATTATATCGGCGAAAGTCTAGAAAACTTAAGAGTAAAAGAGCACATCTATTCGCCATCAAGTTCTTTATCATAAAAATTATATGTACCCTTCGTCAGCTTTGATCGATACAGAGCCTTATCGGCCAGTTTGTACAGCTCATCATAGGTCGTTCCGTCCTTGGGATAGTGGGCAATCCCCACACTGCACGAAATACTCACACGCACATCGCCGTCTTCAAAGGTTTGGCGGAAAAACTCCATGACTACATCCATCTTTTGCAGAAGTGGGCGCAATTTTGGCATATTCTTCACATAGACAATAAATTCATCGCCGCCAATCCGACCCACAATATCGTCACTGCGGAAAATACTGGAGAGCCCTGTGGCAAGGCGCTTGATGACAGTGTCACCCATGGCATGCCCCAAGGAGTCATTCACTTGCTTGAAATTGTCAACATCAATGATACATAAGGCACCGCGCTTGCTTGGATCTGCAAGTATTTCGCGCTGCACAAGCTCGCCCGTAGCTGGCTTATTAAAGAGACCTGTAAATGGGTCGCGTTGCACATCGTCCAACAGCTTATTAAATGCGCGCGTCTCCTCATCCACATTTTCAATTTTTCCGATTGCTTTCAAACTATTATCATTGCTATCAACCCATGCCACTTGGTTCACCTTACACCAGAACCATTGATCTGCCGCAGAGCGGATGCGCAAAAGCGCTGTGGCTGCACCGTGGGACGCTTTGATTTTATACTGCATGGACATAAACAAGTCCATGTCTTCCGGATGAATAATATCAAGTTCAACAGGATAATAATTTTCCACATTCTGCTCGGGCACATGATACCCAAATGTCTTGAAAAAGTGTCCACTCGCACGCAAGACATGTGTCGTCAAGTCGTACTCATACAAAACACTTTCGGAAATTTCAAACAAAATGCGATAGCGCTCTGTCATGCGCTCCTCGCGCGCTTGAACACGCTTGAACTCACTCGTATCAATGACCATGCACCAATACCAACGTCCAGTTTCGTCTTCCATGACGCGCGTGGTATCTGTTATCCAAACAACATTGCCATCCTTTGTTTTCAAGCGATATTCGGAGTGTACAATGCCTTGCTCCACGGCCAAAAGCTCCTTCTCAAGCAAGTGTAAATCATCTTCATGTACAAAGGAGCGCCACTGATTTTTATAAACAGTGTCCATATCCGCCGCAGTAATGCCCAAGATTTCCAAGAGGGAACCACTATAGTGTACAATGGTCCAGTTCTTGTCATCAAGACATCGCATGGCGCCGCCTGGCAAAGAATTTATAAGCATTTGAAGCTGTTCTGTATAGGACTGGAGAACACGACCTGAGCGTCGCTGCTGCACGGTTGTATAGATGGCAAAACCAAGGAACAATACAAGCCACACAGTAATAGTGCCAATGACAAAGAAAATAATTTCTTGAATACGTCCGCGTGTTATTTTGACAGGCAAGAGCGTCACCACCACCCAATCTTCGTTGAGCATGGGGGCAAAGCTCATGTAATGCTCGTCCCCGTGTAAAAATAAATTATGTAATATCACAGGTTGTGTATAGCATTCCTTACGGAGTTCTTCGATGGCTTCGGGCGTATTTGGCGCAGAGTGTGCGAGAGTTTGAAAGAAATCAAAGCCTGCGCGCATGGTGCTGTTTGTGGAATTGATGATAATACCTTTACTATCAATAAGAAAATAATCTACTTGCCCCTCAAGGTTGTTCTCTGACACAAGACTACGCAAGAGATTGTACTTGGCACCTAAGAAGAAAAGCCCCAAGTATTTGTCGTGAGTTTTAATAGGCGCTGTGATGACACTAAAATTTTGTGCGAAACCGTCAGTATAGGCGATGGCGGGCATCACCCCATTGGATACTTGCAGAGCTTTGACAGTCTTCTCATCGAAAGTCACGGCGCCGCCTTGCTTTCCTCTGGAAATGACTTCGCCCTCGGGCGTAATCACACCAAAAAAGCCGTATCGCTGAAATATCTCAGGAGCATTGAGGGACTGTAGTGCATTTTCTGGAGCTATATCGGGATTTTGTGTCAAAAAAGTCGCAAAGGTCTGCGCGAGCGCGACAGAATTGTCTATATAAAGGTGCGCCACATTGGCAAGCCCCACAGCCATGCTGTTGAGCATGACTCCGGAGTTTTGCCTGTAGGTATCTTCAAGTCGACGTGTCAATAAAAACACCGTCATAGCCAAGACGAGAGCAGCGACCATGAACGAGGCAATCACAAATTGTGGCCTTGATTTTAACCTGTTTGCAACCACGGCATCCTCACACTAAATATTGCAATATCTTGTCAGAAACAGCCCCATAGACGCACACGCTGACAATGAAACAACTCAAGCATAGTCATCATATGAAAAGTGGATTACATCTCAGTACGAATGGTTGAGTGAGTTCGTTCCTCGAACGTGTACACCATGAAGAAAAAAATTACAACACTTAGGGGGGAGGCTTTTTGAAAAAAATTCCTTATAAGAATAAGATATTTGGAAGTAAGAAAAAAAATATAAAATAACTTGACAACACTCTGCTTAAACCGTAGAGTGCTCGTGCTTTGCGGCGAAAGCTGGACTTTTGGCGTGCAGGTGTTGCTTCATCTCTTTTCCATATGTGAGCGTGCGCATAAAACGCAAGACTCCGTGGAATATGCTCCGTGAAATATGTTTTGTAAAATATGTTTTGTAAAATATGTTTTGTAAAATATCTTTTGGAGAGTCGCTCTTGGCGAATGCAACACTATTGCGGAAAAGGGCAAGGGTTAGCCCCTTCTTTAATTAAGGGAAGGAGCCTCTCCTTTGTGCATATGTTATACGAATATTCACTTCGGCTAGCATAGGTTTCAGATTTTCAACATCCTGATGCAGAACTTCTGTTCACAAAGGGGTGGCCTTGAACGAGGCCCCCTTTTTTTTATGCCGCGACTTTACACATGATATGTTGAGATACATTTGAAATAACATAAAATTACTTGAGAAGCATGACAAAAACACCACTCATTGTGACCTTGGAGCAGTTAGTGCTCCCTATTATCCACTCTCAGGGGCTTGTCCTTTGGGGTATGGAATTGTTGCAGTCGGGGCGACCGGTTCTGCGCATTTTCGTAGACGTGCCGCCGCGCATAAACGGGACTGATACAAACGAGGCCCAAACAAACGAGACTCACACAAACGAGGCTCACACTGAGACGAGCGCGGTCGGGGCTGATACCCCCCCCCCGGCCACACACGACACGCTGGACGTAAAAACGAGCACAAGCGCACACAGTACTTCTGCAAGCATCGACCAATGCGCGCGCGTTTCTCGTATGTTGGGTCTTGCTTTGGAAGTGGAAAACGTCTTTTCTTCTGCTTATGTCCTTGAAGTGTCCTCTCCCGGGCTGTCGCGCCCATTTTTCCACGTAGAACAATTACAAGGATTTGTAGGCGACACTCTCGAAATCGTCTTGACGGAAACATTGACGCACGGCCCTGAGTCTTTGCATGGGCGTAAGAAGTTTTCCGGTGTTGTGTTGTCTGTGAATGTGGCAGAGGGCAGTTTTTGTGTTCGTTTGTCCGACGCAAAAGGCGAAGAACACGAGCTTGAATTGATGTGGCATATGGTTCGTAAAGCTACCAGAGTGCACATGTTTGTTGTTCCGGAAAAGCCGGGAAAACGCAAAAAAGGCGCGTAGCGCCGTTGGAATTTTCCAAAGCCCGCACAGGGGCGTATATTTTTGTTGCATAGTGTGTCCCCCCGATTGGCGCGAGGGATCAAAGAGGATAGCCGGAGGCATCATGAACCTTGAATTGAAAAAGGCCATAGACCAAATAAGTAAGGACAAAGGCCTTGACCGCATCATGCTTATAGAAACATTGGAAGAAGCAGTTCGCACGTCTGTTTTGCGCCGCTTTGAAGATGAGATTGACGTGGAAGTCAGCTATAATGATGAAACAGGTGATATTGAAGTTTACCAATTTAAGACTGTTGTGGAAGATGGCGACCTTGCCAACGAAGACACGCAAATAGAGCTGGAAGATGCAAGAAAGCATGACGCCTCAGTGCAACTTGACGACGAAGTGGGTTTTCGCCTCAAAATGGAAAATTTGGGGCGCATCGCTGCCCAATCCGCCAAGCAGGTCATTATTCAGCGCATGCGTGATGCAGAACAAGGCATCATCTATGACGAATACAAGGAGCGCATCGGAGAAATTGCATCTGGCATTGTCCAGCGCCGCGACAAGGGTGGCTGGGTTGTCAACCTTGGACGCACCGAAGCCATTCTCCCCCGCGACGAACAAATTCCCCGCGAACATTACAAGCGCGGCGACAGAGTTCAAGCCATTATTATGGAAGTACGCCGTGAAGGCCGTGGCCCTCAGGTGCTTATCTCCCGTGCGCATAGGGATTATATGGCGGCGCTCTTCCGTCGTGAAGTGCCTGAGGTAGACGATGGCACTGTGCAAATTATGGGCGTTGCCCGCGATCCGGGTTCGCGCGCCAAGGTGGCGGTGCTTTCCCGCGAGCGTGATGTCGATCCTGTGGGCGCGTGCGTGGGCGTGCGTGGTTCGCGTATTCAGAACATTGTGCAAGAGTTGCGCGGTGAGCGTATTGACATTGTGGTTTGGAGTGCAGACATCGCCTCCTATGCACGCAATGCGCTGGCGCCTGCCCTCGTCTCTCGGATTATTGTGGATGATGAGTCCAGCCTTTTGGAAGTGATTGTTCCGGATGACCAACTGACAAATGCCATCGGACGCAAGGGTCAAAATGTCAAGCTGGCAGCCAAGCTCTTGGGCTGGAAGATAGATATATTCACGGAAACACGCTACAATGAGACAAATGCCATTGGACGCGGCCTTGAGCAACTCGCATCTGTGGCGGAGCTTTCCATAGAAATTTTAGTGTCTGCGGGCTATTCCACAGTGGAAAAACTGCGGGAAGCCACGGACGATGAGCTCATGGAAAAGCTGGGTTTGAGCGCCACTCGTGTGGCTGATTTGCGTGCGGCTATCTTCTTCTTGGCGGAAAAACCCGCAGCTGATGAAGAAAGCGCGCATGAACATTCTGAAGGCGAAAGCAGCGGCGATGCGGACGAAAGCCCTTATGCTAAATCAGACGAGGGAGCTGACGACGAAGAAGAAGCTGTCGCGGAACTTATAGAGCCAGCTGATAGTACAGCCAATGTGTCCACTGCCCCTCTTGAAACTGTAGAGGAAGCTAACGACAAGTCTGAGGAAGAATCTGAGGAAGAATCTGAGGAAAAGTCTGAGGCCGACGCAAGCGACACAGCAGCACACACAGCGCCAACACCAGAAGAAAGCGCAGCAGATGCACCTGAAGCACAAGCGTCAGAATCAGCATCAGCAGCCTTGGGCACCGATACTCATGAACATGAGACATCACCCGCCCAAGAACATCCGCAGCAACCTACAGGCGCTGCCGAGTAGTTTTTATGTCACACACGCCCATCCGTTCATGCGTAATATGTCGCCAGCGTTTTCCTAAGAAGGAGTTGGCGCGTCACAAAGTGCGAGAAGAAGCGTGTGAACAGCTGTGCAAATGGGGCGAGAA
>CAYJGA010000068.1:0-8477 GCA_964369255.1 uncultured Desulfovibrionaceae bacterium | reverse complement strand
GTCGCCGTCGGCATTGTAGAACGTAGGAATAATTTGATAGACGCCGTCCGGCGCTGCGCCTTCGCCGTAGGCAGTGCCATCCCATTGAAATTCGTGTGTGCCAGCGGCTTGTGCGGGCAGGGCAACGCTGCTTACCAAGTTCATGTTTTCGTCGAAGATGTTGATTTGTCCCTTCACGGACTGCTCGCCGATGGCATAGTACATCTTGGAGACGCTGGTCTTGCCTGAGTCGGCGTCTGTTTGCTTGCTGATGGTGGAGCCGGACACGTCCACAGCCTTGCCAATATAGGATGTGGCGTTGATCATTTCTTGATTGTTTGTGGCTGCGGTGAGTCCGTCCATGCTTTCGTTCAGGAGCATCATTTGCTCAAGGCTGCTGAATTGGGCGAGCTGTGCAATAAATTCCTTGTCTTCCATGGGATTCAAGGGGTCTTGATATTGGAACTGCGTCACAAGCAAGAGCATGAACGCGTCTTTATCCATTTCACTGCTGCCTGTGGATGAAGTGATGGCGGAACTGACTGCGGAATTTGTTGCACTGACTGCTGACATGATAGTACTCCTTCTTTGCTATAAATAAAAAGCTGCCACGATGCTCTTTGCATGTGGCAGCTTTTTCTACAGGGTCCGTCGTGTGCGGTCTGTGCTTGCGTGTTTTGTGTCACGCCACAATATACAAAGAGTGTGCGGCATTTGTTGCCGTTTCCCTATGTAATTGCATTTTGCGTTCCAAGACGGATTCCGGTGAATTTAATTCGTCATTACGTGCCTTTGCAAGGTTGCGCATACGCTCTAAGGACTCACGACGGGCATTTTCTTCCTGTCTTTCATTGTGCTGTTGCAAATTGTCCCACTTGTCTTGCTGGGCGGTATTGTTCTGCGTTTGGTTTTGCACTTCAATCTTATCTATTTTAATACCTTGCTGCTCAAGTGACATACGCACTTGTTCCATTTGCGTCTGCAAAGCTTGTGTGGTTTCGTTGTTATCTGCACGCAAGAGGGCACTTATTTCCCCATTGCGAGACGTCAAGCTGATGGTGAGTGCGCCAAGTTCTGCCGGATGGAGCTGTAAATCAATGCGCTTTGTGCCATTGCTGGCGGCGGTGAAGAGCGCCTTTTCTACCTGCTGCGCGGCCTGCTGAGAAAGGTGTTGCATATTCTGTTCTGCTTTCAGCATGGCGAGGTTCTGTGCTTGGGTGCTCAAGGTGCCCATGCCCATACTCATCACAGGCGTGGTAATATTATTGGACAGTGTCGGTGTTGTCACCACATGGCGCGCGTCTGTCTTTGTGAGGAGCTGTGCCCAGCCGTCGCCCTTGTCGGAAGATTTTGCATTCTTCGCGTCAGCTAAGAGGGCATTGGCGTCGGCGTCGAAGTTGTGCTTTGCGTCCTTCCCGTCCTTGCCCGTATCCTTGCCATTGTTTTGCGTGTGAGCGGCGTCACCGAGTTCGTTCTTCATGTTCGCGCGTACATCTTCTGAGGCCGCATGGGCATTGTTTCTGGTGCTATCCAGATTTTTATTGACCTTTTCCATGACAGTTTCTTCGATGACAACCTTGCTCTGTTCTACCTTTCGGTTTGACAGTTCAGAGGCAGCTTTTTCCGCTTCCATGCGTTCGCGGGCGGCGTTCAGGAGGGGGCCTAGCACTTCATCAAGGGCGGCGCTCAGCTTTTCTTGGTTGCCGCTTATCTTTGCAAAGTCATGGACGGCGGGCGTGAGAAATGCCTGTAATTCGTTCTTATTGAGCATGAGGCTGTCGGCGTTGCCAAAGCTGCCAAGGAGCTGCTTTGTGGCAGTTTCGGACAGTCCTGCGGCCTTTGCCAAGAGTGCGGCATCGCTTTTGCTAAGGGTGACGCGTTGACCTGCGGGCAAGGCGTCCATGGCGCTCATAATGCTACTCAGCACTTTTGCGCCGTCGCCACTGGCGCGGGCTTCCATCATATCTGTATAAAGCTTGCCTGTTTGGTCAATCCGCGAAGCAATACTTTTTAATGTTTGTGATTCTTCATCGCTCAAATTTTCATAGACGCGTGTATCGCCAAGAGCATAGAGGACTTGCCCGAGGGTTGCGCCGTCGGGTTGGTCGGCGAGTTCGCCGAGGGCTTCCAAGGTATCCGGCGGGGCGCCGTTATCGAGGAGTTGTCGTTCCAAGTCTTGCAATTCTTCCTTTGTGAAGGAAATTTCTTCCTGTGTATAGGTGACGCCGTTCTGTGTGGTGAGATTATAAGGAGCTTGCTCAAGCGGGGTGAATTGTGGCGCCACAGCGTTTAATTCAAGGGCGGCTTGTACGGAATGCGTTTCGCCGTTTTGTACGGCTGCGCGGGCTTCTTGTTGTGCAAATAACATGTCCGCAAACGAAGAAGTGTCGTCTTGTGCGGCGCCAGATGCATTGGACGCGAGGAAATACGCTCCCAATGGGGAGTTTTGTTCCGTAGTATTTGTGGGCAAAATTTGCATGGCTCTTCTCCTTGTTGCCCTCTCTATTCAAAGACTGTTCCAAAATATTTTTGTTTTTTAAGTTTTTTTCTTGGGGATAAACTTTTTTTGGGAAAAATTGATACGCTTTGCCCCTTTTATATTCACTGGAAGTGCTCTATATTGCTATGTAAAAATTTTGTGAAACATATTTAAGAGAATTTCATTTTCTGTTGCGGCTCTGATTGCGATGTGTATAAGTAAGAATAGGTTGCAATAATACCTTTCTTCACCATCTAGAAAATAAGGAGCATGTATGTCTGATATTACACAATCTCTTATGGAAGCATGGCAGTTTCGCCATGCCTGCAAGACCTTCGATCCAAGTTATAATATTGCGGAAAAAGACTTTCATACAATACTTGAAGCAGGTCGCTTGTCGCCTTCCTCCTTTGGTTTTGAGCCGTGGCAGTTCCTTGTTATCCAAAACAGGGCATTACGCGAAGAACTGAAAACCCATTGCTGGGGCGCACAGGGGCAGATTTTGTCATGCAGTCACTTCCTTATTATGTTGGCGCGGAAGGGCATTGCCATGAATCCTTACGGGGAATATGTGCGCCATATCATGCGCGACGTGCAACTTTTAAGCGACGACGTGGCAGAACAGCGCGCCCAATTCTTCACAAAGTTCATTGAAAGCGACCTTGCCTATGCCGGTAATGACAGGGCAAAGTTTGAATGGGCTGCGCGGCAATGCTACATTGCCCTTGGCAATATGATGACAACAGCCGCCCTCCTTGGCATTGACTCCTGCCCCATTGAAGGCTTTGTGAAAGGCGAAGTGGAGGTGCTCCTTTCAGGAAAAGACCTCCTTGATATGGAAAACATGGGCGTTGCGTGTATGGTGGCCTTTGGCAAAAGAGAGCATGCGCCAAAGCACGAGAAAACGCGTCGCGCGCTGGACGATGTGGTGCAGTGGGTTAAATAAAAAAAGCGCTCGCATGTGGGGAAACTTTTTTCCTCAAAAGTTTCCCCACACACGCGCCTTGCAAAGGCACTATCCTTGCTTCAAAGCCTTTTTCAAAGCGTCTCGATAAATCTTCATCACTTCTATCCTTGCAAAATACTTTGATTCTGCGGGAATGATATGCCATGGGGCATAGTCTGTATTTGTGCGCAGGAACATTTCGTCGGCAGCCACTTTATACGCAGGCGCTTTTTCGCGGTTGCGCCAGTCTTCGTCAGTAATTTTATAATTTTTATACGGAACGACTTCGCGCTCCTTAAAACGACGAAGCTGCTCATCGGAAGAAATATGCATCCAGAATTTAATGAGGATGTTTTTATTGTCCGTGAGTTGTTCTTCGAAATTGTTCATTTCAGCATAGGCGCGCGACCATTGGTCTCGACTGGCAAAGCCTTCTACACGCTCCACCAGAACACGACCATACCACGAGCGGTCATAAATGGTCACATGACCGGCCATGGGCACATGGCGCCAGAAGCGCCATAAATAATGATGCGCCAGCTCTTCACTGCTCGGCGCGCTGATGGGAATGGTGCGCGTAATGCGTGAGTCCACTGATCCTGCTATGCGGCGAATCGCGCCGCCCTTGCCGCCGGCGTCGCCCCCTTCAAAGACGAGAGTCGATGAAATGCCCTTTTGATATGCAGCAAAGGAAAGCTGGTAAATTTCTGACCGTAACTCTTTGAGCTGCTTGCGATATTCTTCGCGCTCCAGCGTGTGAGAAAGATCCACGAGGTCAAGAACATTTTGACCGGATGTGCTCACAGGCTCGCCCACGTCCTTTTTATTCCCATCACGCAATATTTTTTCAGCTATGGCATTCTCAAGTGTACTGATGAGCGCCTTTGCCACAGAAACATTGCGAAATTCTTTGTCGTGGGCGTCAATGATATGCCATGGCGCAAAGTGTCTGTCCGTCATGGTGATGGTCTTGCTCACCGTTTTAACGAGGTCTTTATAATGGTTTTCGCTCTCGGCGTCATAGGGTGTGAAGCTTTGTATACTATGCTCTTTTTTGCGCGCTTTGCGACGTTTTTTGTGTTCTTCTTCGCTCAAATGGAGCCAAAACTTCGCAATGACATAGCCATTGTTTGCAAGGTTACGCTCCATTTTTACATTATTATGCATGGCCTTAAAAAGCGCATCTTCATTCATTTGCCCATAAGACGCTTTGCGCAAAGCTTCATCGTACCAACCGCCAAAAAAGATGCCAAACTCCCCGTAACCCGGCAAGCATCGCCAAAACTTCCATGCCGCAGGGCGTTCGCGCTCGTCTTCGCTTTGCCGCCAAAATGTATGCGTACTCAGCTTTTTTGCGTCAAGCCATGAGGAAAGCGTATTCACAAGGGAACCGCGACCGGAACCATCTACGCCCAAGAATGTCACAAGGACGGCGATTTTGTGCTCTTCGCATTGTTGTTGCAACTGAAAAAGCTTAATGCGCAATTCTTTTTCCAGTGGCTTGTACTCGGCATTCGTGTATTTTTGCCCCAATATCAAAGTCTGAAACATATGTACTCCTTGGCAGTTTGTTCAAAGTCATACAGCTACAAAAAACTTTTTCCACAACATTTCACATCTTTTGAATATCGCAAAAACGGCCTCTTTTACTGAGGCGCCAGCGTCAAAGCTTTCGCCGGATCAAGTAAGGCAATGCGCTCAAGTACAAGCGCGGCCTTATCAGGGTGCGATTTTCCCCACACACTGTGAACAACAACAAGCGCCTCAAGGCACAGGGCATTGTCCCACAAGTCAAGCTTATGCGTATCAAGCACATCAAGAATATGCTGCGCCAAGGGCGACACGACGGCAAAGGCTTTATGCTGCACAAGCAAGCGTGCCTGTGCCAGCTGGAGGCGTAAAGTGTCAGCGGCGCTCATACCTAGACGACCTTCATGCAACACACTTAAAGCTTTAGCAAGCTGTTTTTGCCCCGCAAGGCCGCGTGCTTCGTCCACCAAGCCAGTCACAGCACTGTCTTGTACGCCTCCACCTCCCTCTCGGGCGGTGCTCAGGTGTTCTATCCATGCCAGCGTCGTTGCACCGGCAAAGGGTGTGCCATCCGCAAATTGGATGCGTTCAATGCCCGCAAAGCGGTTAAAAAACGACCGACTTTTTTGCTCAAGCACCGCAAGTGCCTCGGCATATCGTCCGCCAAGACGGCTGAGGCAGTCTGCCATAATCGTGTGTAAATCAAAGCAAAATGGCGAAGCAGGCGCAAGAAGTGCCGCTGCGCGCACTGCGTGCGCGTCATTACCGGCCTCCGCCAAGGTGCGCACAGATGCCACACGATTTTCGTCCGGCGCGGGCACCATACTTTGACCATTTTCTGTGGGCGGGAGAGCCTTTATATGTCCCCATACGCTCATATACAAAGCTTCCCATGCGAGCGCGTCAGTGGGGCAAGAGTGCGCAAAGGCAATGTCGTAGTGCTGTCGGGCGCTTTGTAAAAGTATTTGTGTGCTTTTTTGCAGGGCATTGTCGTCGTGCGTATCGACAGCAGGGGCGCTTGCCACAGCAGGTGTGGGAGCGGGCGCGGGAGCGGCTTGCGCAACAGGTGCAACAACAGGCGCCGCAACAGGTGCAACAACGGGCGCCGCAGGACTTGCCGCAGGTTCTTTCACCTCTGCAACTTCTGCAACTTCCGCAACCACTTCGGGAGGCGGTGCAATCACCACAAGGCGCTGTATAGCTTCACGAATATCATAGAAGGGCTGGCAATCCTCAAGGCGTTCTCCCACAAGCGCGTCAAAGTCCTTTGTGAGAGCCAAAAGCTCGGTTTGGAGGTCTTGTTCGATGGGATCAAATGACCTGTTCAAGAAGGCCTTGATTCTTTCATGCCACCAGTCTACACTGTTGACGCGCGCGCGTAAGCGCTTGAGCGGTGGGCTTGCCGACTCCCACCATGTATCAATCACATCATAAAGGACGCGCCAGCCGACGCACAATCCGCGTAAGCCATCCGTCTCCGCAAGTGCCACAGAAAAGTAGGTGGCAGCGGGTATGTCCTTCGCGTATTGCGAGAGCACTGTCGCCGCATTCTTGGCAACATTTGGCCACGAAATAGTGCCAGCTCCCCCTTGCAAAGAGCCAATTTTTGCAATTTCAACGCTTATGCGGTCATATTCAGGCAATTCTTTCAGCGCACTCATATTTTCCAGAGGCGCCGTCAAAGGCGCCTTGCCCACATCGACAAATTCTTCAAGGGATGCCATATATGCCACCTTACTATTTGACAAAATAAAAACCGTCGCACGCGGCAACAGGCTTCACTTTGTACACAGATTTTGTAAAAAGGAATTGACAGCGCAAGCGTACTCTTTTAGAGTGAGGTTAGCAAGTTATAAAATAGCTTTCTTAGCACGGGGTACAGTGTGCGCATGCTCGCATTCGCGTATAGAGTATGTGTCGCTGATGTATGCCCCCCCATTTCCATCAACTCCTAGGAACACAAGGTGATTATTATGTCCAAGAACGGTTCCGTAGCTCCTAAAGAGCGTGTCAATATTGTTTACAAACCCGCCACCGGGGATGTGCAGGAAGACGTTGAACTCCCTCTCAAGCTCATGGTACTTGGCGACTTCACCGGGCAAGAAGATACCCGCATAGTGGAAGATCGTACACCCATATCTATTGATAAAGACAATTTTAGTGATGTCATGAAGGGACAAGGCCTCGGCATGACCTTGGCAGTGCCCAATAAGCTCTCCGGTGAAGAAGACCCCGATAACAAACTTTCCGTTGACCTCAAATTTGAAAGCATGCGCGATTTTGAACCGGATTCCATCGTACAACAAGTGCCTGAGCTTGCAAAGCTTATCGAACTTCGTGAAGCTTTGAAAGCGCTCAAAGGCCCCCTTTCCAATGTGCCTGATTTCAGAAAGAAAGTGCAAGAACTCGTGGGCGATGCCGCAGCGCGTGACGCCGTTCTGAAAGAGCTTGGCCTCGACGAAACACCCGACGACAAAGCGTAATATATACAACATATGGCATAAATTTTTTGAACGAGGATCACATGACACAAGAACAACAAGCACAAACAGCAGCAGCCGCGCAAGACGCACCCGCAAGCCTGCTCGACCAAATCCTTGAAGCATCAAAGCTTAAACAGGGCGATGACGGCTACGCCGTCACAAAATCCGGCCTTCAAGAATTTTTGAAGCAACTCGTCGATACGGACGCCGGCGTCAAAGTCTCCGCGAGCCTTGTGGATAAAATGCTGGCAGAGCTTGATATGAAACTCTCAAGCCAAGTCAATGCCATATTGCATCACGAAGACTTTCAGAAACTCGAAAGCTCGTGGCGCGGTCTTAAATTTCTTGTTGACCGCACGGACTTCCGCCAAAATATCCGCATCGAGTTTCTCAATGTCTCCAAGGAAGACCTCCTTGCAGACTTTGAAGATACGCCCGAAGTCACAAAATCTGGCCTCTATAAGCACATATACACTGCTGAATACGGTCAATTCGGTGGCAAGCCCGTGGGCGCCATGATTGCCAACTACACATTCGGTCCCGGCACACAAGATATTTCCTTGCTGCAATACACCTCAAAAGTGGCAGCCATGTCCCACGCGCCCTTCCTTGCCTCCACAGACAAGTCATTCTTCGGCATCGACTCATGGGAAGAGCTACCCAACCTCAAGGACCTCAATTCCATCTTTGAAATGCCCCAATACACCAAGTGGCGCGGATTCAGAGAAACTGAGGACGCGCGCTATGTGGGACTCACCATGCCTCGCTTCCTCTTGCGCACGCCTTACGGCCCCGACACTGTTCCTGCAAAGAACTTTACATTTAAAGAAGACGCCAACACAAGCGACGACTTCTGCTGGGGCAACTCCGTCTTTGCCTTCGCTTCCCGTCTCACAGAAAGCTTTGCAAGCTATCGCTGGTGCACAAATATCATCGGCCCCCAAGGCGGCGGGACAGTAGACAATCTCCCCATCTATAACTACGAATCCATGGGCGAAATTCAAACAAAAATCCCACGGAAATGCTAATCCCCGCGCGTCGTGAATATGAACTGTCAGTA
>CAYJGA010000067.1:0-8514 GCA_964369255.1 uncultured Desulfovibrionaceae bacterium | reverse complement strand
CTTTCCGTTCTTGATGCAGAAGGTGAATATTACTTCAGCGCGACAGAAATGGCAGTTCGCAAAGTAGATGCCTTGCTTGGACATTATCGCATGCTGGCAATTGCTGGCGAGTTGCTTGATGAATTAAAAATTAACGGCGCAGCTTTGCAAGTGGACACCACCGCGACAGCTCCTGATGACAACTCCCTCCCTTGGTCATTCTCACCAACACCTGTGAATACGCAAGAAGCTCTCTCCGGAACAACACTGACTCGCCCATAGACTGTGTGGCGCACTTGATAATTTATGAATAATTCCTATCAATGGTTCTGGGGGTGCATAGCACGCTATGCACCCCTGTATGGGCATGTGCTTGTGGCTTCGGTTATCATCAACCTCTTGAGCCTAGCCATGCCCCTTTTTGTGATGAACGTCTACGACCGCGTTGTACCTAACAATGCCTTTGAAAGCTTGTGGGTGCTCGCTATTGGTATGGTTATAGCGGCTTCTCTCGACTTTTTTTTGCGCATCGTGCGCATGCGCTTTGTGGATGTGGCAGGGCGTAACGCAGATGTGAAGCTGCAATCGCTTTTTTTGGAACGCCTTATGGGGGTGCGTCTTGACGCGCTTTACAAGCACACTGAAACAAAGTCCGTCGGCGCTATAATTGCGCGCGTGCGTGAGCTTGAATACGTGCGCGAGTTTTTAGGTTCTGGCACCATATTGGCACTTACAGACCTTCCCTTCATCGTATTTTTTATAGCGCTGACATTCTTTCTGGGTGGCACGCTTGGCTTTATTCCGCTCATTGCAGTGCCCATCCTCGGCCTTTTTGCGTACTTTGTACAGAAGCCCTTTACAGAAAGTTCGAAGTCACAAATGCACACGAACGCTGTGAAGCAGTCCTTTTTGACTGAATTGATTTCAAGCTTAGAGACCATCCGTGCGACTCGTATGGAAAAGGTGCTCTTGCGTTATTGGGAGCGCTATGTGGCGGCTGCGTCAGATGCAAACGTACATACGCGCGCGCAATCAAGTGTGAGTACGCATGGCATCTCCCTTTTTAATATTTTTCTCACAGTTTCCCTTGTTGTGGCGGGAGTGTATCGCATTTCTGAAGGCCTGATGACGACAGGGGGGCTTATTGCGTGTGTTATTTTGTTTGGGCGTTGTGCTGCTCCTATGAATGCTCTCGTCAATATTTTAGCAAATTTTCAAAAAACGCTCTTGGCTGTGAAGCAATTGCATATGCTTATGCAGCTGCCGAGCGAAAATCCCACAGGCGATGACTACGCCCTTTCTGATGAAGTGGGGGGAACATTTGCAAAGCCGACGTTGCCCCAATCTGCGCTTGCCGTGCCTATAGTTTTTGAGAAGGTTTCTTTTAGTTATCCTGCATCACAGATTGAAACTATGGCGCTGCGCGATGTGAGTATGAGCATCTATCCACGGGCAAGGCTTGGCTTTGTGGGGGCATCGGGTTCTGGCAAATCAACTCTTGCGCGTCTTTTAGCGGGTATTTATGTACCCACTGAGGGGCGTGTTATGATTGGTTCTCTTGATTCAATGCACACGCCTATGCGTCCATTTCGCAATAAAGTTGGCTTTTTACCACAAGAAATTCGCATATTCCGCGGGACACTGCGTCACAATATCACGCTTGCGTGGCCGGGAGAAGGGGAGTGCGATGAAGACTCCTTGCTCGAAGCTGCGACTCTTGCTGGGGTTATGGACTTTGCGGCAGAGCATCCTTTGGGACTTGACATGCCCCTTGGTGAGCATGGTACGGGACTTTCCGGCGGACAGGCTCAAAGTGTTGCCCTTGCGCGTGCGCAGCTTGGCAATCCGCATACGCTCATCCTTGATGAGCCGGCGGCGCAGCTCGACGCAGCGTCTGAGCAGCGTCTTGTAAAGCGTCTGAGTACCATTACAGCAAAGAAAACAGTTGTCCTTTTTACACATAAAATGCCCATGCTTGACCTTGTGGATCGCGTTGTTGCCTTGGATAGAGGGCGCATTGTTTGGTCAGGTTCCCGGCAAGAGGCTTTGGCGCAACGTAAATTATGAGTAGCAAAAATACATTACCCTCTACGGTTCCATCAAATGGGCTTGCTAAGAAAGCGCCGAGTGTGCTTTCGCGCCTTGCGAAGCGCTTTGTGCCGGACGAAAATGAACAGGATATATCACACAGCTCCATTCGTCTTGTGTGGTTTAGTGCAGCAGCTATATTTATTTTACTTGTTTGGGCAGGTTTTGCCGAGCTTGACCAGATAGCGCGTGGCATCGGGCAAATTGTCCCGTCGCAGCGTGTGCAGCTTATCCAAAACCTTGAAGGCGGCATTGTTCAAGACATTCTTGTGCATGAAGGGCAAGTGGTCGAGAAAAATGCTGTTGTTATGCGCATTGATAATGAAACCGCGGACAGTCAGTACAGGTAAGCCTTGGTGCGTACTGTGGAGCATGAAGCGACCATCGCACGCCTTGAAGCCCTGATTTCCGGCGGCCCTGCGCAATATCCCGAACTTGTTTTGAAAATGCCGGAGCTTGTGAAGCGCCAAGATGATATGCTTCGAGCAGCGCGTGCGCAGATTGAAACGGAATTAAACGTCCTTGCGCTGAAAGTCGAGTCCACGCAAAGAGAATTGGCAGAAAAGCGCGAAGTGAAAACGCAAGCTCAAATGAGTCTTGGGTTGGTGGAAAAGCAGCGTAACCTTGCTTTACCCGCATTGCGGGCAAAGGCATATTCTGAGCTGGAGTTCTTGGATATTGAGCAACGTTTGCAGAGTTTGAAAGCGGATTTAGCCGGTCTTGAGCATTCTATCCCGCGGCTTGAAGCTGTGGCGAAGGAAGCCGCAGAGCGCTTACAATTACGTAAGGTGGCGCTGGAAGTCGAATATCGTGAACAGCTCAATGAGGTTGAGGTGCAGCTTCTTTCATTGCGGGAGCTTATCACCGCCGGCGGTGATAAGGTGTTGCGTACAGAGATGCGTTCTCCCGTGCGCGGCGTTGTGAAAGCTATTTACGCGAACACTGTGGGCGGGGTCGTAGCTCCCGGTGCGACAGTCATGGAAATCGTTCCTTTGGACGATTCGCTGATTATTGAAGCGCGTTTCAGCCCTTCAGATATTGCCTTTCTGTATCCCGGGCAATCGGCCTTGGTGCGCATTACTGCCTATGATTTCTCTGTGTATGGGGGCATGAAGGCAACAGTGGAAAATATCAGCGCCGATACGCTGCAAGGGCAGCAGGGGGAGACATTTTATCAAGTAAAAGTGCGTACTGAAAGCGCACACTTGCAACATGCGGGTCAAAGTCTGCCGATTATGGCGGGTATGATGGCAGAAGTAGACGTTTTAACAGGGAAAAAATCAATTTTAGATTATTTGCTCAAACCCCTGCTTAAAGCGCAGCAACGAGCATTTCGCGAACGTTAATCTCTTGGAGCTGATATGAGCACAGGCACACAACGTTTTCACATCCCCACCCTTATGGCAGTGTGCTTGTGTTGTGTGGTAATAGGGTTGTATATCACACAAGCGCAATATTTTCGATCCATTGATAATGCGATTTACGATACATTTCTTGAACTGAGCGTAGGCGGGGAACCCTCGTCTACGCCTTTATTTATTGATATAGACGAAAAAAGTCTTGAAAAATATGGGCAATGGCCATGGCCGCGTCATGTTATGGCGTCCATGGTGGAGACCCTTGCCGAGCACAAAGCAGCGGCGATTGGAATGGACATACTTTTTGTGGAGCCAGACCGCTCCTCTCAAGTATCCGGACAAGATAATGATAGTATTTTTGCAGAAATTCTTGCAAAAACTCCTTCAGTACTTGCCACCTATGTCACCTCTGATAAAGAGATGCTTCCTTTGCCCAAGGATTTGCCAGAGTTTGAAATAATTTCTTTCATGCTGACAGAGGGCGTGGAGCATGAGGCAATCGCACCTCTGCTGCAAGGCACTCGTGCACTGTTGCCCTTGCCGGCCTTGCGCGCTGTCACCCCTCTTGGCAATATAGGTACCTTCACGGATGATGATGGTGTAGCACGCTCTTTGCCCTTACTGACCTTCGTTTCAGATCGTCCATTTTTTTCCCTTGCTTTAAGAACCTATATGCGCGCTCACAACATAAAAAGCGTCAAAGTTTCCTGTGATACGGATGGATTGAATACTGTTTCTGTGGGTGATGTCAGCATCCCTGTTCAATCCGATGGGAGTGTCCTTATACCTTATCGCAGCGGGACAAATGTCTATGCAGCCATCAGCGCTGCTGATGTTTTACAAGGGAATATAAAGCAGGCCGATATTGAAGGGCGTATTTGTATCATCGGGACATCCGCTCCGGGGCTTCATGATATGGTTGTAACGCCGCTGGCAGCGCAATATCCGGGCGCAGCAGTACACCTTTCGCTTATTGATGGCATTGAAAGTGGCACGTTTATAACTGTTCCGGCGCACACCATTGCGTTACAATTATTGTGCATGCTGGGGATAGGGTTGTTTTACATTCTTGTCTTACGGCGCCTGTCGGGTCTTGTTTATAGGGCTATACTTTTATGTCTTTGTGTGATACCGACTGTGGCATCGTGGTTTTTATTTCAAAATAATGTTTTTTTCTCACCCCTGTATGCGACGCTGCTTGTGGGTGTGCTCGCTGTGCCTTTGCGCGTGCACAAACAAAAGGAGCAGTGAAGAGTATCATTTGTACTTTTTTAATTATGACGTCAGCGTCTAAAGTGAGGGTCTATGTCTAAACGAGAGCGTTCTTTCCGCGTTTTGAAAGAAAATGCCACCCGTTTCATCATGGGGATATGTATTAGCATCACCATGGTTTTGTTGTACACGGGGCAACCTGTACTTTTGCAGCAGGCCGACAGAGAAATTTACGACGTTTTTTTACGTAACAATGGGGGAGGGGAGCCGTCCCCGACACCCGCACTCATCGACCTTGATGAGCAGAGTCTTGAAGAATTTGGACAGTGGCCGTGGCCTCGTCACTTAGTGGGGAAACTTGTCGCAATTCTTGCCGAGTCTGGCGCTGCCGGCATCGGGCTTGATATAATTCTGGCGGAGCCAGATAATTCCTCAGTGATAAATTTGCAAAAATCCTTTCAGCGACATTTTGACATCACCATCCCATTGGATGGCATCCCGCCTGCTTTGCATGACAACGACAGCATCTTGGCCTCTATTATCGCTCAAACGCCCACAGTTTTGGGCGTGTATAACAGGTTTGGCGGCGAGTTGCTCCCATTGCCAAAAGACTTGCCCTTTACTGACAGCATTATTGATATGAAAGGCCCAAATGACACTTCTCCGCGTGTCTTAATTGGCAGATCGACAAGCGCCACGCTCCCTTTGCCGGAACTGCGCGCCGTGGCGCCCTTGGGCAGTTTGAACGTCGCTCCGGACCCTGATGGTATTATTCGCTACGTTCCCTTAATTACTGAAATTGACGGTCGTATCTTTATTTCGCTTGGATTACGAACGCTTATGAGAGCGCTCGGCGAAAGAAGGCTCTTTCTTTTAAGTAGTCCCGATGGCCTGCGCGCTGTGCGTATAGGGAAGGATTACACTATTCCTGTGACAGTTGACGGGCGCTTTATGCTGCCATTTCGTGGCCCTCGAGGCTATTATCCCACATTCCGCGCAGCAGACATTTTAAATCGTAAGGTGCCACCCGAAGAGTTGCAAGGCCGCGCGCTCATTATTGGAACGTCCGCGCCGGGGCTGTTAGATATTCGAGCAACGCCCTTTGACTCCGTGTATCCGGGCGCAGAGGTGCACACAACTGTCATCGATGCTATTTTAAGCAAACGATTTATTGAAATTCCGCGTTTTATCATCGGCGCTCAGATAGGCAGCTTGATTATCGTAGGTATTTTTGGAACGCTGACCTTTACGCTTGCGCCTGCTGTTGTGTATCTTCCCATCCTGCTTGCCTTGCTTGGGAGTTCCTTTTGGGGCAGTTGGAAGATTTTCCAAGGTGGCATGTATGTGTCGCCGCTCTATGTGATGATTCTCGTTGTCGCTCTTGCTGTGGCCTTGCTTGCCGTACGTTTTTGGCAGGAAGCGCGTCAAAAGCGCACCCTACGCAACGCGTTCAGCCGCTATATTGCACCGGACATGGTGGCGCGTATTGTGGAAAGAGGGGAAGCTGTGCTGGCAGGGGAAGAAAGAACAGTGACACTTATGTTTACGGATATTCGCGGTTTTACCACCATGTCAGAAGGTCTCACACCAGACCAAGTGGTGGGCGCTCTCAACCGATACTTCACGCCTATGACGGCTATTATTCGCGGCAGTCATGGCACTGTGGATAAGTTCATTGGTGATGCGATTATGGCTTTTTGGAACGCCCCTCTTGATGTGCCTATGCACGAATTGCATGCGGTCAAAAGTGCCATGCAAATGCAAATTGCCTTGGCGGAGCTCAACGTGGAGCTTCAAAACGACATTGGTATTAGCTTGCGCATGGGTGCCGGCGTACACACAGGAAAAGTGTATGTGGGGAACATGGGAAGTGCGGAACTGTTGGACTATACGTGTATCGGCGATACTGTGAACTTGACATCTCGCCTTGAGGGCTTGTGCCCTGTGTATGGTGTGGGTGTTGTGACAAGTATGGAAACAGCGCGCTTGTGTCAGGCCTTTGCAGAGACGCAAAGCGAAGCGAGTGCAGAGGGCGCTGCCGCCGCGTCTGGGTCTACTTCTGGGCCTGTAGTTGCTGAGGAAATACCATATTTTATGCCCCTCGATTCCATTCGCGTGAAGGGCAAAACGGAGCCTGTGGAAATTTGTACGCCGCTTTATGAATCGGATCGTGAAGCACGACACGTAGAAATCGAGAAGTTTCTCCATGCCCGTCAGTTCTATATTGATGGTGATTTTAATGCCTCGCTACAAACGTTTACAGAGCTCAATGAAGAGTTTCCTGACTCTGTGCTGTATCAGCTGTACAAGGAAAGAAGCGAAGAGTTGAGCGCAAGTCCGCCTGACAACTGGGAGGGAGTGTGGACGTTCACAAAGAAATAAGTTTACTCGCAGGCTGTGCGTCTTGACGATGTTTGCGTATGGAGGCTTAACATGATGAATGAAAAAAGTTTTTTCTTTTTTTAGAAATATGCTTGGCATTTGCCATACTTTGTGCTAAAGTGCACAAAGTTTGATGTGGTGAAGTACGTTCTTTTCAACATTTTACACATAACTGCTTTTATGAAGGAGAGTTACCATGGCTGCACTTGTTATAGGTCACATGAACCCAGATACCGATAGCATTATTTCCGCCATTGCTGTGGCTGATTTGTACTCTAAACGTGGTACAGAAGCCAAAGCTGTTGCCCAAGGCGCCCCCACTCCCGAAACCGAATTTGTCATGGGCAAATTTGGCTTGACCGCTCCTGAAGTGGTGGAAGACGTCGCAGGACAAAAGTTAGTACTCGTAGACTTTTCCGACCTTGCTCAAGCTCCTAAGGGCATTGGCGAAGCAGAAATTTTGGGCATCGTTGACCACCACAAGCTTGGTGATGTGACGACCTCAAATCCGCTGGAAATCTGGACATGGCCTGTGGGCTGTACTGGTACAGTTATTAAATCTATGTATGACTTCTATGGCGTTGAACTGCCAAAGAGCATTGCAGGTGGCCTTTTGTGCGCCATTCTTTCTGACACTGTTATGTTCAAGTCCCCCACATGCACCGATGCCGACAAAAAGGCTGTGGAAGCTTTGGCAGCGCTTGCTGGTGTTGCTGATGTTATGGCGCTTGGCATGGAAATGTTCAAAGTGAAGTCTGCTGTGGACGGCGCTTCCATGAAGGATCTTGTTTTCCGCGATTACAAAGATTTTGATATGAATGGCAACAAGGTTGGCATTGGTCAGTTGGAAGTTGTGGACTTGAGCATTCTTGATAAGGTGAAAGCCGGCTTACAAGAAGAAATCACCAAGGTGAAGAGTGAAGGCCGCCATAGTGTGTTCCTTCTTCTCACCGACATCATGAAAGAAGGTTCTGAAATGCTTATCGTTTCCGATGACCCTTCCGTTGTTGAAAAAGCCTTTGGTGTCAAGGCAGAAGGAACATCTGTATGGCTTGACGGCGTCATGAGCCGTAAAAAGCAAGTCGTGCCTAACTTTGAAAAAGCCTTCAAATAGTTTAGTTTAAGCATAATGAAAGGCCGTATCACCTCTGGTGGTACGGCCTTTCATCATGTTCTTTTTTGAAGGGGGATGTTTAACTAGGCGCTGTCACCAAATTCGCCTTTATAGAATCGGGATCTGCGTCGGATGTCACTTGTTTTTCGATTATGTCTCTCCTTATACACGCCCGAAAAACAAACTTCTCATTCTTGATATAATACAAAAAATCGACATGTTACGACAGCGACGAGTGATTATGTGCGGGCATATATGTTCATGAGGGAGTGTGCTGGCGTAATGGATAAGGATTTTTTTTTAGAAAGCGCAAAATAATGCTTGCCAAAGTGCCACGGAGTGTGTAGAAGTTTCTCCTGTGGAGGATGTAGCTCAGTTGGT
>CAYJGA010000066.1:0-8572 GCA_964369255.1 uncultured Desulfovibrionaceae bacterium | reverse complement strand
CGCTGGATTATGACGATGCCGGCGCCGAGGGTGTGGACTGGTGGCAAGAGCAATATGTGCACGCCAAACGATGGCCAACGCCGGACGGCAAAGACCCGGGCGACGCCTTTGCCCTTGGCGAGGACATATACGAGTGGATTGCCGCCGCCATGCCTGCGAGCATAGCTTTGTCGCCCAAAGAGCAACAGGCGCACGCTCAAAGCCAAAAAGCAACACATGAACAGTCGATGCAAGAGTCACCGTGCGGACACGCGGACACTTCGCTGGCCTGTGTGTCTTCTGGGGGGACGGGGGCAAGCCCCAAGATTGAGATGGAAGAGATTGAAAGGAAGGGGGACATACAGACGCATACCAGAGGGGCACTGGCGCAGAGCGCAAGCATAGCAGACAAGTACCGCCGCAAGTGGGAAGGGGGCACGGCATCGGCTCCACTGCCGGCAGACGCTCCGGACATTGCCAGCCTTCGCCGCAGTCTTGCGGGCAAGAGCGTGCATGATGAGCTGCTCGTCGTATGTCCGCGCTATAAGTGGTGGTACATCTATTTGAAATCGTGCAAAAAGTGCGGCGGTCACCCCAAGTGCATCTTGGATTTTCAGCTTTCGCCTCAAATGCTGGCGCCTTACACACAGACCGAACATGGATAAAAGGAAGGATACTATGCAGGAAAACATGCAAGACAATATGGAGAAACACAACGCGGCACTCGCTGCCATATCGCGTGATATTTTCGGTGATGCTGCACAGCTCAAGGCTGTATCGCCCACAAAGCTCACTCTGCTCAAGGACAACGCGCGTTACTTTAAGCGTGAGACTTTTCGGCAACTCCGCGACAATATCGCCTCTGACAAGATGCTCTCATCCGTACCCCTCTGCTATCAGCATGAGGACGGCAGTCTTGAAGTGCTCTCCGGCAACCACCGCGTAAAAGCGAGCATGGAGGCAGGTCTTGAGCATATCATGGTGCTTGTCATCACGGAACCGATGGAAGCGTCAAAACGCATTGCTGTTCAGCTTTCCCACAATGCCCTCGTGGGGGAAGACGACCAAAGTATCTTGGCTAACTTGTGGGCACAGATTGAATCCGTACAAGACAAGCTCTACTCAGGCCTTGACAGTGAGACATTGCAAGAGTTTGGGGATGTGGAGCTTATAAACTTTTCGACGCCGCAAGTGCCCGCGCGTATGGTGACGTTTATGTTTACGGACGGCGAACACGAGCATCTTGCCGCAATTCTCGACATGCTTGCTGAAAGTGCGGGCAAGTCATCGGCTGTTTATATGGGAAGCTGCGCACAATACGACAAGCTTATGAGCATTATCGCAGACACAAAGAACGCCGAAAAAGTCCGTGACTCGTCCCTTGCCATCATGCGCCTCTTGGAAATCGCGGAAGAATGGCTTGAGGCACGCAAGCAGGACGAAATGCAAGGAGCAGCGTCATGAGTTTTCTTGGTTCCATTGCCGCGCCACTGCGAAAAGTGCTTGCGCTTTATGCTCAAGAAGTGCGCCATCCTGTTCTGCTTCCATGCGCCGGCAATTTCACAGTGGGTTCCGCGCTTCGTTCTGGCGGCTACGCGGGGCACATTTCCGGCTGTGACATCACCCTGTATACGTCTGCGTTGGGCGCATATCTGGCAGGGAACACGCTTGACGCGTGTGAAGCGTCGGATTGTCCGGAGCATTTGCAGGGCTTTCTTGATTTTGCCGATGCCAAACATTTTGCGGCAAGCGTGGCCATCATGCTTGACTTACGACAAGTCTGGAAAGGCAAGAGCGTATGGCATCGGCGTGTGCTTGGCAACTATCGCCGCTCGTGGGAAAGTCTCATGGAAAAAACCTTGCTCAAGCTTACAAAGTACCACGAGCACCTCACACAAGGCGACGGCTTTTCATACACACCCATGGACGCTGTGCAATTTCTTGACGCGCACGACACACAACACGCCGTTTTTATAGCACCGCCTACCTTTGGTAGCCGTGACTATGTCAATCAAGAGCGCATGCTCACGGCCTCATGCGAATGGACACCACCGCCTTTCACGGAAATCAGCTTTCAAGACACGTTCATTTATGAGAAAATCACAAGCTTTGCTCAGTGGATGATTGTCATGGAACGCCCTTTGCCGGAAGTGGAAAAAATTTTGGGCGACCCTGTGGCTGTGGTGCATAAAGGTAGAAAGTCCATCACCTATGCCTATGCCGGCGACAGTACAAAGCGCATTGTCACGCGCGACTATTTGAACTCGCGCTCTCCCGGGCCAATCTTCCCCGGCAATGCAACCATCACAGGAAACGAAACACCGGGCATCGTGCTCTTGGACAAACAACAGTCTGTGCGCATGAATGAGCTTTTTATGTCCGTGCGCGTGGATTACTACTTGGCAGATGTGGCCTTGTCTCTTGGCCTGTGTCTTGACGGCAAACTTATCGGCAAGCTTGATTTCAACCTCACAAAGCATGCATGGGCATTACCGGACGAAGGCTTGCAAATTTACCAACGCTCCGACCTTGCTGTCCCCAGCGTCGAGCCGCGACTCGCAAAGCTTGTTCTCATGATGAGCCAATCCCATGAGGTGAAACAGCTCATCGACAAAACATTTCAAGATGATTTCCGCTTCACAGTGACAACGGCTTTCTCAAAAAATCCTGTGAGCATGAAATACCGCGGCATTTATAAACTACACAAGAGAATTGACGACCCTGAGGGCTTTCGACTCAATTACTACGGTGCGCTCGGGCAGTTTAGTTTGGAAGACGCTCTCAAGAAATGGCAAGAAAAATTTCATAAATACTCGAAAAAATAGAATATTTTTCTTTACAAAAAGCGCCATAATGGTATTGTGTAGACATGTCAATCACTTACACACAACACAAGGGGGCGCATATGAAAAATTCTCGACGCGTATTTTTACAAAAGATTATGCAGGGGGCATGGACGCTGGCAAGAGCAGGGGTCAAGAAGTTTGGCGGCAGCAGTAGGGAGTACTTTGCCATATCTTTGCAGATGGTGTGGATGCAAGCAAAGGCAGAAGCGATGCGGAATGCGCGGACGCGCCCTCAGTATTTGCCGGGCTTCACGCGTATTCCGGTGCAGATTGGTCAAGCTTTGCTTCCGGGTTTTGTGGCTAAGTAAGGGGGGCGTTATGGATACCAAGACGCTCAACGCCATTAAGAGAGAATGTAAGAAGCTTGCTCATGAGCTTATGCTGACACAGTACCAGCAATATGACGAAATCTGGTGGCAGCGCATACGAATAACGCAAGAACTTTATGCAAACGGCCGAGAGGTCGTAGCGGAAATTAACAGACGCATGCCGAACTTGTTGACGCATCGGGAGACAGTGCCTCCGGTGGACATCGTTTCCGAGGAGTATGGTTTTGAGAGTACGTCTGATTTTGTGGACTATTTGCTTGCATATCGCCCACGCGGTGAAGCAAAGCAAATTATTTATGAACAATTACTTGAAAAGCGACTCGCGGAATACAGCGCAGAAGTGGCATTTCAAGAAATAGACACAGTTCCATTTTAGGAAAGGGTGAAAAAAATGATTATGACCTCGTATTTGAGCAGCAAGGCGCCCAAAGAGCGCAAAGTGTGTATCGCGTAATATGTCTGTTTCTTTAGCGGCGTTCGTGCCCCACTTTTTGCGCCTTCTGACCCCAAGGCCGCAGACTGGCAAAGCGCGTACACAAAAGACTTGCACGAACGCTTTCCCACAAAGAAAAGCCTGAAAGCATACCTTGACGAAATTACAGTCAAGGTATCACACCCCATTTTGTGCTGCTATGAAAAGGACAAAAACGAGTGTCACAGAAGTATTTTAGCAAGATTTATTGCGGAGCGACTTGGTATTGATGTGCCTGAATGGGACGGCACGCAAGCGCCTCTGTAAATAAAAAAGGTGGAGACAGCGAATATTGCACATCCGCTGCCTCCGAGGTCAGAGGGCATACACCACACAAAACCAAGGACAGTGTATGCCCTCTCTGGGAAAAAATCAATGGAGGGATTCTATGTTTTGTATGACATGGAATTGACTCAGTCCCGTGCCAAGGCGCGGGCTTGCGGAGTGTGTATGTCAAAGAAAAATGTGGAAGAATTACTTGCACAAAGCGCCAGCACAGATGTGCAAGTGCTTTTGACGGCTAAGGAGCATGCCAAGCGCGCAGCTCTTGACAATCCTTCACAAGCCAACCTTGCGGCCTTGGAACGCGCCTCCAAAATGTTGGAGAGTGCTATGGAAACTGTCAAAAGCTTAAAAACCGCAAAAGATGTTCTCAACTACATCCAAGAACAAGGGCGTAAAGTCGGACAAACAAAACTTTATGACGATATGAACGCCGGACGTCTACGCAAGCAGAAGGACGGCTCGTTCAAACTGCGGGACGTGAACCGCTACATGCAAAGCCTGCCCATGCTTGGCACCTCAGACGCGGTGGCGGACAAGGCCGCAGACAGGCAAAAGCGGAAGGAGGAAGCGGAGATTCGCCGTATCCAAGCAGTGGCGGACAAGGAAGAATTTAACTTGGCTGTGGCGAAGGGTAAATTTATCCCGAAAGAGCAGGTTTACTTGGAACTTGCCGCGCGAGCCGTGACCCTTGCCGCAAGCCTCAAGACAGCCTTTGAGGCCAACGCCACGGACATGGTCTACATGGTGGATGGCAACCCGAAAAAAGTGGCCGCATTTGTGGAGCATCTCGAAAGAACGCTGGATGAGGCGCTCAATGAGTACAGCCGCGAGATGGATATTGAAGTGACTTTTGAGGTGGAGCAAGAGCAATGATGCCAGAAGAGGGATTGAGAATAGTCATTAACATTGACAGCAAAAATATTTTTCTCTTGGTCTTTTTTGCGGTCTTCTTTGGCGAAATTTTAGGCGATGTGGTGCGCGGCATGCTCCGTGCCGTTTTTGGTGAAAAATATTTTTCAAAAAGGTTTTGAATTATGAAAATATCGAACTATAAATATCCAATTTTTGCGTGGGATGAGGATCACAACGACTGGCATGATTCAGCGGAAGATCTTTACAGTGAAACTGAGTGCAATTACCACGATTGTGAGCATTATAACGAAGAATTGTGCAGTATCGGTGAGGGGGAGAATGCAAAAGACCTTGCGCAAAGGTGCTACAAACGCTCAGGGAACAAGCTTGTGTGCGTCGTCGCAGATAAGAGGGAGATAGAACTGAAAGAAATTTTCGGCGGTTACATACACGCGCTTGTCGATAGTGCCTGTGATGAAATTGGAGATATGGGTTTTGAAGATGATGGCATATTTTCTAAAGCACCAATCGAAGAGCTTTTGAAACACGGGGAAGAGTTTGACAAGATTGTGTGCGATTTTGTCGCATCGAAACTTGGAAAAGTCACAGGATATATGTGTGAACATTCCAAAACATACAGCTTTTTAACTGAAGAGGTGGCGGATGACTGAAAAACTGATGCCGTGTGTTTGTGGTGAGGTGAAAAATGTCAACAGTTGAAAAAGTAAAAGATGCACTACCGTGTACATGCGGAAGTTACAATATAAAATCGTCGCAGTGTGTACGAAAAGCGCGTGTTTTTTGCGATGGTATTCATTGTGATGCAAGCACGGCTTGGCATGATACAGCAAAGCAGGCCGCTGCCGCATGGAACACAATGCAAGCAGCGCTACAGAACGAGTGGACGAGTGAAGTGCCGACAGAAGCAGGGGACTACATGTTTGTGGGTGTGCATCATGGAGTAAAAACAAGAAAGCCAATGTATGCAGGCGTGGTAAGCTATCCAAGTTGCCTTGCTGTCAATATAGATGGCGGAAGCACCTGCATAGGAAATATGAAAGGCCACTGGTTCCGCATCAATTACCCGCCACCCCCGAAGGAGGCAAAAGCATGAGACCCCTTCCAGACATCAAAGTGCAAACGACGCGCGCCCTTGTGTCCCTCGAAATCCTCAACACGCTTATGGGCGTTTTGGAGGAAGGCGACGCCGATGCAGAGACAGCGCGCGTGCTTGCGCGGGTGAAAAAATGGCTTGCCCGGGCACTTGAAACGCTGCCGGACATCCCGAAGACAAGCGCCTCGTGGAGACTGTCCCAAAAAATTCATACGCAGTTTCGTAAGGCGTGGCTGAAACGGGCGACTTTGGAAAGTACCAGCGCGGAAGAAGCCTACACAGCATGGACGTTTGCGGCATGGGAACTGCTCGCGGACGCCATGGCCACGGCAAAAGACATCACAAAGTGCAGAGCGTGGCACTATCTCGACAAGGCCGTCACGCAAATGGCTATGTCGTGGGAAAAGCAATATCCGCACGGCGCGGCCTTGGGACATGAGGTTTATATGCTCACAGAGACGGCGTAGCGTGTGCCCCATGAACCATAGGAGACGAAAAATGACTTTCGGACAAGCAATGCCAATAATGGAGGCTTTGAGTCTTCTTGAAGCCCTTGTGAATAGCTTAACACCAGAGACAGAAGTGGATGAGCATTTTAAAGAACGGGCATACACCATTCTTGAAGATGCAAAGGACGCCATGCGTGAGCTGTCGCCGACGCCAAACATACAGGAGCAAAAATCATGATTTTATCCCCGGGCACAATCGTCAAAACACAGCGCGGCATCCTGCGTCTTGTGGAACGTAACGGCGGGCACCGTCATATGTGGATTGCCAAGCCCGTGAAGCTTGTGCCCGGGGAGAGAAAACGCTCCATGTATCTCGTGTTGGAGCAAGACATTGAGGCTGTGCAAAACAAAAACGGCTTTCAAAGTGTGCTTGATTTTCTGCTGCTCAAGAAAGAGGACTTTGCAAAGCAGCACATGGAAATCGAAGTCATAAAGGCAAAGGACAGATAAATGCAAAACACGCTGTTTTCCGCACCCTCTGCCCCACAAAACCATAAGGGGGGGCGAGACGTCAAAAAGCTCACGGCGGCCTTGCCTCTGTGGATGCCTCATGCTGTACGCGAGGCCGTGGCTCATGCTGTATGTGAGGCTATACGGGAGAAAAGCAGCGCGTCCTTTCGTTTCACATTCTCAAAAGGTGAAAGAAAACTTTTCAGGCGACGCAAGGCCATTGCCGTGAGTGAGTGGGCAGAGCGGCACCGCGTGCTTGCAATGTCGTCCATCCCCGGCAAGTGGCGCAATCTTTTTACGCCCTACCTCACGGGCATCATGGACGCCGCCGGCACGCCCGGGGTGGAGACGGTCATTATTTGCAAAAGCCCGCAAACGGGCGGCTCAGAAGCAGGCCACAACCTCGTGGGCTGGTGCGTTGACCGCTCTCCGGGGCCTGTGATGTACGTCTTTCCCGACGAGATCACCGCACGGGAGAACGCGAAAGACCGCATCATCCCCATGATTCAAGCGTCCTCGCGATTGCGTGAATACATGACAGGCTACGGCGACGACGCGTCGTCGCTACGCATAAACTTGATGCATATGCCCATTTACCTCGGCTGGTCGGGGTCGGTGTCGCGCCTTGGCAATAAGCCCATCCGCACGCTCATCTTGGACGAGCTGGACAAGTACAAGAACCCCAAGAACGAGGCCACGTCGGAAGTGCTGGCAGAAAAGCGCACGACCACATGGCGCACGCGGCGGCATATTTTCAAAATATCCACGCCCACAACAGTGGACGGCCCCATCTGGAAAGCCTTTACAGAAGAGGCAGGGGCGCGTTTTGACTTTCACGTCAAGTGTCCGCACTGTTGCATCATGCAGCTCATGGAATTTGAGCGCATCACATGGCCACACAAGGACTCGACAAGCGAGACAGAAAAAGAGCCGTCAGCGGAAGACGTGCTCACAAAGCGTCTTGCCGGCTACGGCTGCAAGCACTGCGGCAGTGTGTGGGACGATGCGGAGCGTGACCGCGCTGTGCGACAAGGTGAGTGGCACGAACGCACAAGCGGCCTTGACCTCATGACACACATCAAAATGCACAAGACGGTGAAGGTGGGCTTCCACATTCCGGCGTGGCTGTCGTTTTTTGTCAGCCTGTCAGAAGTGGCGGCGGCGCACCTCAAGTACACCCAAGGCGGCAAGCTGGACGACCTCAAAAATTTGCAGAACCAGTACAAGGCTGAACCATGGGCGGAGGAATACGCCGCGCGGTCTGAAGACATTATTCTGGCCTTGTGCGATGACAGGCCGCGCGGAGCTGTCCCCGGGCTTGTGCAGGGGGCGGCGGACGCTGATGCGCGAGCCTTGCCTCGTGTCGCCTGCTTGCTGGCAGGCGTGGACACGCAGGGTACGAACGAAAGGAATGGGCACTTCCGCTACGTCATCCGCGCCTTTGGCTTTGGCGATACTGAGGAGAGCTGGCTTGTGCAATACGGCGTGGCGCCCACATTCTCCGCGCTCAATGAAATTTTGTGGAAAAACGTGTACACCGACGCGCAGGGGCGAGAATACAAAGTCCGCGCGTGCATGATTGACGCCATGGGCGGACGCACAAAGGAAGTGTATTCGTGGGCGATCAAGCACCGCGGACGCGTCTTCCCTTGGCAAGGCTTGCGGTCGAGTACGCAGCCTTACACGCCGTCGCAACAGGAATACTTCCCCGATGCCAAGGGCAACAAGGTGAAAAT
>CAYJGA010000065.1:0-8702 GCA_964369255.1 uncultured Desulfovibrionaceae bacterium | reverse complement strand
AGCTTGGCACTGTGGACGCGGAGTTTTTCCCCAAGTTTGAAGCCAAGCGCGGCTATTACACCCACGGCATCACGGCTGTGGACTGGGCAGGAAACGAAAGCCCTATGTTTCAAAAAACGTCCTTTGTGGACGAGCCGCCTGATTTCAGATTGCTTATAGACAAGGACAGCACATTCAACGGAACGAAAACGCTCATGATGCTGGACGGGCAGGGGGGCATGTACGGCCCCGTGCTTGACGAGACGTGGCAAGAGAATTTGGAGCGCATCGGTGCCTTGATAGACAAGGCCGCGGGGGATGTGACGTGGGAAGACAAGATAGCGCGTGGGTGGAACTTGTACCAGTCGCCGCATTCCGGCACGGGCGTCTATAGTGAGGAAATAGATGTAGGTGATGAGATAGACTCCACGACCATACAAGTGACGCCGACCATGGAAGTGCTGGAGGGTGAGCCGGATGTGCGCTGTGAGATTGAGACGAGCTTGGACGGCGAAGCATGGACGGTCGTGGAAGAAAATTCATTTCAAGCCTATGCCACGAATTTCAGCCATGTACGCTACACGATCACGGTGACGGGCGGCGTCGTGAACTTTACGGACATCAATTACACGCTGAAGGTTAAGAAGAAAAGCGACAGCGGGACAGTGCAATTTTTGGCGAGTTATGGGCAAGCGGGGCTTGTGGTGCCCTTCACGGTGGAATTATTGGCGGCGCAGACCGACCCCATATTGCAAGTGGTGGGCAATCGACCGACGGGCGGGACATATCCATATTTTGCTTACGCGGATTTTGACGGGAGCGTGAAAAATCCCAAGAGTTTTAAATTGTTTGTGGTGGATAAGCATGGGAATTTTGTAGACGCCCGCGTGTCGTGGCAAGTGACAGGAGTATAATCATGGTAAGCGCAAATGTGCCTTTATTGAGTAATAAAATCAGCAGAGACATCCCCGACACCAATGCTGTCATGCAGGCAGTTATGACGCAGCAGACGACGGCCTTGACAAACTTGCCTGTGGGGGCGACGCGCTGGGTGTTCAACAGCGAAAAAACGCAGTTGACGCAGCAGTATTGGACTGGTTCTGCGTGGGTGACGCCGTCCATGCTCATGATGAACGTGGACAGCGTGGACGGCTACCATGCCACAGTAGTCAAGCAAGCGAATACTATTCCAGTGAGGGATGCGCTGGGGCGAGTGAATGCGGACTTGAACGGCAATGCGCTGACGGCGAATACAGCGCAGACGCTGACGGAGACGCTTCCTGTGTTCTTGGGGGGGTCGGGTGGCAGTACACCTGAAGAAGCGCGGGTCAATCTTGGTGTGGTGAGTGATGATGAGTTTAATGTGCTTGCGGCTGTGGTGGCGGACGCACAGAATAGGGGGCAGGTTGGCGGAGTACCCTTTTTTTACGGAAACATAGACGAGCTGTTCACAACAGGTAATTATCAAATAAACGGCAATGCAGGTACAACTGGGACAGCGCCTATAGGAATGTCAGTGCTAGATGGTCTTCTTATGGTTTACAACCACCATGAAGCAGATTTGGGTTGGCTGAGACAGGTACTTATCACTACTTCTACGATATTTCTACGAGTATACCATGCAGGTGCTTGGTTGGCATGGGCAGAATTGGCACGAAAAGATTACGTCGACGCGCAGTTAGCGACGAAGGTGGGTATTGGAGACACGACGACACTCAGAGGAATAGAACTGTTCCCCTCATTACACTGGGGTGATACGCTGAATGGGGGATACATTGATTTTCATTACAACAACAATAACTCGGTTGATTTTACGACCAGAATTATCGAATTAGCGCATGCTCTCCTTATTGCGGGCAAACCTGTGGAGTTGTCGAACGGCATCTACCACGACGGTTTTGTCATTGGCACAAATTGGCTCAGATATGGTATTGAGCATGGGCAGATAACTCAGGGGATTGTTGGGGTGTCTGGAGCGGAAAAAGATATATGGACTGAGGTATTCACGAAAAGCGGTATGTACGCAGTTGGTAATGCTGCGGCACACATGCCAAATGCCAGTGCTGATTGGTTCCTAGTGCATGTGATGGCTGATATGCATAATACCAACCACTTTGGATTGATAGCTATATCGTATGTTGACGGAACTATGTACACGCGCAAAAGGCGCGGAGACGGGGCAGGACAAGACACAGGCTGGATGCGTGTAATGGATAACCGCTATCTGTACGGAGGTGTCGACTCAACATCACATGAGCATATGGCGACGGCTGGAGCAGTTAAAGCGGCGTATGACAGGGCGGTTGCGGCGGAGGCTGCGGCGTCAAGCGGGAAATGGACGCCTAATTATGGAGCATCAATTATTATTACTGGTAATCAGTTGTATGCGGGTTATACAGCTCCTAAAAATGGTTTTCTTGTTAGTGGTATGTGGGAAGATAATAATGGGCAGAATATTTTTGTAAATAATATACCTGTCGGGACTTCATTAAACGGGAGACCAGCCTCAGGCGTAATTCCTCTTCGTTCCGGGCAAGTGGTTAGGTCTGCATGGAACACAAATAATGCTTCAAAAATTCGATTTGTACCTTCTTATGAGTAAAACTTTAAAAAAGGAGCAAGCAATGACACAAACACCAGACCAATATCAAATACTGGAACCACAAGAAATTCCAGAAGTAAAGACAGTGCAACTTGTGGACACCTCAACGTACATCGTCACGGAATTTACAGGCACCGATGAAGAAATCGCCTCGCAAACAGCAGACGACCCCCTCTCAATCTACGAAGGTGAAACGGAGATAGGCTGGGACGACAAAACCTACGCCGCAGGTCACGCACCTGTCGTGCCAGAGTCGTTTTACGCCCTCGACCGCGAGACGCACGTGGTCAATGTGTGGCACGGCGCGCAGGCTTACAAGTGGGCTCACGATGGCACCATGGGCGTCTGGCTCTATGATGGCGACGTAGAGCAAGGCTACGACGGCCTTCTTTACGAAGCGGGACACGCGCCGACGCAGACACAAGAACAAATAAACGCCGCGCGCATCGCCGAAATCGACGCGCGGCTTGCTGTGCTTGACACAAAATCCATACGCCCAAGCCGCAATTTGGCGGCGGGTGTCAATGAGGAAAGCGTCATAGACGGCGTCACTGTCACCGATGAGGATGCGTTGCGGGAAATACGGGAAGAAGTAGCCACGCTGCGTGCTGAACGCGCCATGCTGTCGCCGCAAAAAACAAACGAGCCAGAAGAGGTGCACGCATGAGTCAAGAGCCAGCAATAAACACATGGCGGAAAACGGTGACGGTGCTGCCGGGCGAGAAGGTCATTATCGTGGACGGCATCCCGCAAAAGTTTAACTTTTCCATCAATCCTGCGGTGCGCTCTGTGCAGTGGAGCGACGGCGCGGGCGTGCTTGAGTACAAGGCAAACGACACGCTCCCGCTCATGGGGCAAGACGACTATGACACACACGTCTTGCCCTATGTCGAGGCATGGGCGGCGAATGTGGCGCGTCAGCCGTCCTTGCTGGACATGACAAAGCAAAAAAAGCTGAAGGACATCAACATCGCGTACACGGAAGCTGTGGCATACACGAAGGCGGGCACGCCTGAAGATGAGGTCATCACATGGGACATCCAGAAGACGGAGGCCGAGGCATGGGCGCTGGATGCAGCGACGCCTACGCCCTGCGTTGACAATATCGCCCGTGGTCGCGACATGGACAGAGAGCTTCTTCTCACAAAGATTTTGGAGAAAGTGGCGGCCTATCGGGAAATCGTCTTTTACGCTACGGGCATCAGACAAAAACTTGAAGATAATATCAAGGCCGCGAAGAGCGTGCAGGACGTGCATGACATCGCATGGCCACAAGACCCTCTTGGCCCCTCTTAGTAATGACGGGAGCGCGACATGAAAACGAGTTATGTAAAAAATGTGGGTATCGCCTTCGACCAACTGTGCAACGCCCTGTGCGGCGGCTGGCCTGATGAGACGCTGTCGAGCCGCTCCTTCCGCTGGAAGAGGGACGGCGTGCGGGCGTGGCCTTCTAAGGTTATCAATAGGCTTGCGTGGTGGGACAAGGAAGTACGCCAAGTGAACTTAGAGACGATGGATGTGCATGACAAGCGCATCGTGTACCATTGCGAGCTGTCTTACGAAAGCGAACGATACGGGCGCCACTTACCGCCGGAGTTGCGGTAGAGTTGCGGTACAAACTACAATAATTGACTAAAATAACGTGAAATAAAAATGTCAAGAAAAAATTTGACAAAACACCTATTTTTAGCATATAAAATCCCTGTCGAGCTGGTAACTCGACAGGGGTTAAGGTTATTTCGTCGAGTTACTTAGTAGGTCAAACTCGATTATAATATCGTAGCGAATCTTGTACAAAAAATAACATTTTTGTATAAACCCTAGCCAGGAAAGCAGCTCATGTATTTCCATGATGTGCTCCTTTGCCCAAAATCGGGCGGTTTGTCGGGGATGGGAATTTTTAAATAGAGTCCCCGATATGTTAATAAAATCTTCATAAAATTATCCCTTTTGTTTAAAAGTTGCTGTGTGTAATGAGTGGTATCTTTCGTCACTCCGCCCCTGTGTGTATACTCCTTTTCTAATTGTGCGCTTTTGTAGCACATTTGTTGACTATATGCTGACTATAGAGACGTGTCAATCTTTTTTATACAAAAACTGATATTTCTCTAGATAGATACTGTATTGAGGCGAAAAACGCGGATCAATCACCTATTTTTTATCATTTGCGAAACAATCCACCCACAACAAAACATCTTAAGCCCCCTCATCCAGAGGGGGCTTTTTTGTTATTTATGCGAATTTATTTCATTTTTTACTTGACGCCACAAGTCTCTATGGTATTCTTTTCTTATGTGATTACAACAACTTAATACAAATTCACCACAGAAAAGGAGCAGAACCATGAAGGACATCATTTCCATCCTCATGCACAGGGACGGCCTTACTCGGCAACAAGCACAAGAGGCTTTTGACGAGGCCAAGGAAGCCATATTTGAGGCCATTGATGATGACCACGACCCCGAGGAAGTGCTTGCCGACCTCTTGGGGCTGGAGCCGGATTATATTTTTGAATTTTTCGCATAAGGAGTAGAACCATGAAAGAACTCAACGAATACGAACAGCGCCAACAAGAACGCCGTGAACGTTATCAAGAAAGAGCAGAACAGCTAGACGCAGAAAGCACGCACCTCTGGAGCACAAGTTTCGGCGAAGAGCACACCGGCATCCCCCTTGGACAGCCTATCTTGGTGGGACATCACAGCGAAAAGCGCCACCGCGCGCACCTTGCACGACTCGACCGCCAAGCCGACAAGGCCGTGGAACTTGGACGCAAAGCAAAGCACTATGCCGCAAAGGCGGAAGCTGTGGGCACGGGCGGCATATCAAGCCTCGACCCTGACGCCATCGAAAAGCTTCAAGTACAGCTTGCACAGCGCAGACAGGCACAGGAAAACATGAAGGCAGAAAATGCCGCAGCGCGTAAGGCAAAAGAAGAAGCGCCTTATCCAAGCTGGGCACTACAAAACAACAACGCGCAAATCCGCCGCATTGCGGAGCGCATCAAGGAGCTTGAACAGGCAAGGGCACTTTGTGCTCAAGAGGGCGGGCAAGAGGTCGTCACAGACAACTATGCGTGCAAGTATGAAGACGGTTACATCAAGTTCATCTTCGACGGCAAGCCTGAAGAGGCCGTGCGCAGCGCATTAAAGCGATCGGCTTTCAAGTGGTCGCCGCGCAATATGGCATGGGTACGCAAGTTGACCGCCAACGCCAGCTACGCCGCAAAGTGCGTGCGTAAGGAACTGGACGCTATTTTTGCAGAAGAATAGCAAGAGACGCGCAGAAGAATGAAAGGGGCAGGGCGCACACGCTTTGCCCCGAACTAAAAGGAGTGCATCATGCAAGCGACCATTACCACACCAACCAACCGCGGCTTACAAATGACAGAACAGGCCATGACCACACGTCGCCTTGTGAGCGAGATTTTTACCCGCGCCGAAAGTTACGAGCTGGACGAAGACTTTGTGCGCCTGTTCGGCCTCTCCTTCTTGGACGGTGACCGCACTGCTGAAGCCGAAACGGAACATCCGGCCTTTGCCGAGTTTATGCGCGACCTTATGCGCGACTTTGACCATGGGGCACTGAGAAGCGCTTTTGCATGGTGCTCGTTTGGCAACATGCAGGGGCCTTTTTCAGTCTAGCTTTTTCTCGTCTCGCTCGTGCATGGCATGGGCGAGACTGTTACGTCTATTTTACGGCTGTCTTGTAGCAGTGGACGAGGGTTTGCGCTGTAAATGTGTCGATAGCATCCAGTTTTTCTTCCTTGGTGCTGTACTGCGGAAAGCTATAAGCCTGTTCCACAAGCTCAAGAAAAAAAGCTTCTGCGTCGCCGAAAGCCGCGTCTTTGACTGCATTCACAACAGCGTATTTTTTTGAGCCGTATTGGCGCGACTCCATGACATCCTTGGCAACGCCCGCGATGGCGTCGCAGTCCTTGGCGGACAAGGACGCTGCGTGTGTGGGGAGTGCAAAGAGGGTGGCTGCTATGAGGGAAAGAAAAAGTTTTTTCATGGCATACCCTCTTTTTATTATTATTCTTCTGCACGACACAAGGAGTCTGCCCAGACATCTTCGTGGATGATAAGAGGCCGGCCGTAACTGCTTTGATAGTATTGTGCTTTCTCAATTTTTGTGCCGTAGTCGCCATGTTTCCAATTTGGGCTTGCTATAGATCCGACGACAACATAGTCAGTGCCTATGACGCACCTTTTGTGAATAAAAGCTCCCCAAGCCATTGTGTGCTCTTCACAATCTTGCCGTCTTCCGAAAGCAAAAATCCCTGTAAAACAAAAAGATTTATCCCAAAAATCAATGCTTGAAACTTGATTAAATATTGTGGAGCGCGGTGTCAGCAATTCAAACGGAGTATCATCAATATAGGGGTCGAATGGTGACCATTTGCGTACAGTAGGCGTTATTTTGGGGGTGAATTTAGGTTTTTGAATGACGTCTGTCGCGTGTTCCGGTTTTGGGGTATCAGGCAAAATAAGCCTGTGGATAATATCAAGAAGTTTTTTACCCTCTTGTTTGCTTAAGACATCATCTTCAAGCATTTTTGCCACACGATTGCGAAGCTGACGCACTGCGGTGACATGTTTGGCAAGTTCTTCGTGTCGTGTAAACCAGTCTAGCAAAAATTCTGCTTCTTGCTGCACCACTTTGCCATCAATAATAATACCTTTTGCAAGCCCTTCAAGTTCTTTTTGAGCAAATGCAATGCGCTGTTCCTGCTCTTCTTTTTTGAGCTTAAAGGGAGTGGGGGCTTTAAGGCCACTTTTCGCGTATTGAATGAGGTCAGCGGCGGACATACTTTTATCACTGTTGCAAGGGATGAGTCCTTTGTTAAAGTCATCGCCAAATTTTGATCTGCCAATCTTAAAGCCCTGTTGTTGCAAAAACCTGTGTGCATCTGACTGTGTACGAAAAAGCATATGAGGGTCATATTCTGTGGACATTTCTACCTCCATTTTTCGGGTAAGCCTTGGATGAGTAGGCGCACAAACTCTTCTTGAGTGACTGTCTCTATGTCGCCATGTGACTGGAGGGCTGTCCTCTCCGAGTTTGGCGTATATGCTTGAAAGCGGACAATGCCGGAACCGCGCGGAGTTTCAGTTTTTTGGGGGCTGCATGCAAACGCTCCTGTAATAGCAAGACAATAAGACATTTTTTGAAGGGTGTCAGACCAAGGCTCATGACGCGCAACGGGAACATCGTAAAAAATACTGCCTGTTTTGAATGCAAATACATTGCCTTGCGTCCAGAGCCAATATTTTTGTTTGTCTTTGACGCGTTGTTGTAATTTACAGTCAAGATCGTCCGAAAAGCATGTTCCCACGTGAAAAGCCCATCCGTGACAAAATTCTTCGGCCGATATGTTTTGGTAGGCTATCAATGGCTTAAGGCGACACAAGAGGAGCTTGCCACGCTGAGTGCGTGGCTTGTCCGTGGGCTTTACTAATTTGTTCAGAAGCTTTAATGCGTGTTCTTGGTAAACATTCATACAGACTCCTTTTTTTAACGGCAAAAAAAGCTACTATAATCTCCGCCTCACATAAATTACGGGAGCAATGCACACCACCTGTGATTCAAGCACACTCAGGAAAAATTCCTTCTGCGGTTTTATATCTTGCTCTTTGTCAAGCCAGCCTTTCAGTTTAATACACGCCTTGCCCTCCCGCTCTTCCCTCCCGCAGAAAAGCTTGATGGTCGACATGTTTTCTTTCTGCTCTATAAAAACAGCGTCCCCGCCTGTAGGCTCAAGGGTCGCGTCGCAGTAGCACACATGACCATGGCCAATGCCCGCAGGCAGCATGCTTTCTCCGCTTGCCATCACTGCTAGCATCTTGTCATGCCACACGGGCACGGATACGCTCACAGGGATGGACATTGTCCCATGCCAGCCTTGCACGTCACACGAAGCAAAACCGACCAGCGGGATGGCTTGTGGGCTTTGCACTGGGGATGGTGTTATAGCCAGCGCTTTGCCTTCAGTAAAAGGTTCGCCTTCTCCCGTCACTAACCATTCATATGAAAAGCCCATCTTTTCGTGCAATATCTTGAGGTCTTGCGCTTTTGGCCACTGACCAGTTTCACGCCATTTTTGGAGTTTGCCAAGGCT
>CAYJGA010000064.1:0-8716 GCA_964369255.1 uncultured Desulfovibrionaceae bacterium | reverse complement strand
TGATGACGAAGAAAATATGTGGGCGGGCTTTGACCTTATCAACGGGGAACTGTGTCAGTTTGATGCCGAACTTGGCACACGGACTCAGATTGAAGTGGTCAATAAAATTGATACTGTCGATGCAGAAACACTGGAAAAGTTGCAGGCCTGCGCCAAGGCACAGGAGAGAGAAATATTCTTCATCTCTGCAAAAGACAGTGTGGGCATTGAAGCGCTTGTGGAACGCATTTGGCAAATGCGTAATAGCAAAGAAATGAGTGACCCCTTACTTCATTTTAGGGAAGTGGTGCAAGACACAGAAGAATTTCCTGATATTGAAGTGGAATACGTGCGTTAGGGACTGCGTGGTCTGAATGAAAATGAGGTTGCGGGGCTGTGGCTTTTTTTGCATTGCTCATACATACAAAGTGCGGCGTTGACACAAACATAGCCCGCCCCTCACTAAAGAATCATTCATAGCGCCAAAATACGTGTTTTTCAAACAACTCATGCAAGATGTATTGACAAAATGAAATCCGCATGTATCTTTTTTGACACAGGATGCGCATGAAAAAATTACCTGCTTTTTTCTTTCAACTGAAATCTGGACGTGAACCAGTACGAGAGTTCTTATTAGAGCAGAGTAAAGAAGACCGCTATGTCGTAGGCTGTGACATCAAAACAATAGAACAGGGCTGGCCCATCGGAATGCCTATATGTCGTCCTTTGGGACATGGGTTATGGGAGGTGCGCAGCACCCTTTCCTCAAACAGAATTGCCCGCATTCTTTTTACTATTCACAACGAGAAAATGTGTCTTTTGCACGTTTTCATCAAAAAAACTCAAACCACGCCTAAAGCAGACATAGACCTTGCACGAGAGCGCATATCTCAACTACAGCAAAGGAGTGTACAATGAATCCCCATATTGGAACATCTTTTGATGATTTTTTAGAAAGTGAAAAGATGCTAGATGCCTGCTCTGCTGTGGCAGTAAAGCGCGTGCTTGCATGGCAATTACAGCAAGAAATGGAAAAATCCAACGTAAGCCGTTCAGAACTTGCCAGACGTATGGAAACGAGCCGTTCTTCTGTCAACCGTTTACTCGACCCACAAAACCCTTCCGTAAATTTGCAGACTATGGAGCGTGCCGCCCGTATCCTAGGGAAGAGATTGGAGATTCAGTTGGCATAAGAAATAAAAATGTTGCTATGATTTTTTGCGGAACTTCTCAACGTTACATGGGCAAGGAATTTCTTTTGCGTGTAAAAAAATATTTAGAAGCAAGGAGAAATATAGCATATCCTCAGAGGATAACAGAATGTGAAAGGCCTGAAATTTATAAGACAAGGGGGGGAGGCTTTTGCCATCTGACAAAAAGCCCCCCCCCACGAAAATACTAGATATGTGTGTCTCGCAAGAAATTATTCCGCAGGCATTGCATTCATGGCTTGCATGATGGTATGCTTGGGATTTTTTGCGCAGTAAGACCCCATATGGAAGGAAAGTTTTTTAATCCACTCTTCGCTCATAATCGTATTTTCGCTCTGTGCGCTCATGTAGCCGTCAATCCAGAATATAATCAGTTGCAATGTTTGTGCATCAGCCTTCACAAATTCGCCGCAGGGCATAGCAGCCAAGTCTTGATCCTGAGCAGAAGCAACACCAGCAAAGCCCATAAAGGCTGTCAACAAAGCACAGACGATAAACTTTTTCATAGAAACTCCTCAAATATCAATTTAATAAATAAACTTTGCGGATACTATACATATGTGTCATATATGTCAAGGGAAAAAATTTTATTGAAAAATACAATTTTGTATTTTTTCGCGATCCTCAAAAAATCCATAATCATATAATATAACATGTTTTATTTTTTAAAATGAGGTTTTTTTGCGCAAAATGAAGAATCCATACGAGCACGAAGAGGCTTCTTTTGCATGAAATAGTACAAAATTGTAGAAAAGTAAAGATTGCATAGTAAGCTTGATTTTGGTCTCCTTGTAATATCCTAAAAAATTAAACAGTTATGTGCATTGGCATCCTTTATGCTCTAAGGGGAACAAGACCTTTGCACATCTTACAGCGTGCCACTGTTCCCCCTCCTTCACGGAGAACAGGCCAAATGAAGTGCCCCTATGCTGCGAGCTGCTGTTTAGGACGTGTTCTCAGGCTGTGCAAAGGTCGAATATTACATTGCGAACTTTTTAAGGAGTACATCATGACCTTTCATAAAGAGCCTTGCTGCATGGATGGCGCACCTCTCAGCACCACAAGAAAAAGCCCTTGCTTCAAGCATATATACGCACAAGATGCCTTTAATTTACAGACCATGCGTCAACGCCTGCCCAGTGATATTTATAAGAATATGGAAGGCATTGTGCAACGCGGTGAACGTCTGCCCATTGACATGGCAAATATCGTTGCAAATTCCATGAAGGACTGGGCCATTGAAAATGGCGCAACGCACTTCACCCACTGGTTCCAACCCATGACAGGGTGCACTGCTGAGAAGCATGACACGTTTTTTAGCCCCAATCAGGAAGGCATCGTCATGACTAAGTTTTCTGGCAAGACGCTTATTTGCGGCGAGCCGGACGCCTCCTCCTTCCCTTCCGGTGGTATCCGTTCCACCTTTGAGGCCAGAGGCTACACTGCATGGGACCCCACAGTGCCCGCCTTCCTCGTTGATGGCAAGCAAGGGAAGACATTGCACATTCCCAGCGTGTTTTATTCGTATTCCGGCGAGGCCTTGGACAGAAAAATTCCTTTGTTGCGTTCTATCGAGGCGATTTCCAAGAGTGCTGTGCGCGTTTTACATCTTTTTGGCAAGACGCATGTCACAAGCGCGCGTTCTATGGTGGGTGCGGAACAAGAATATTTCTTAGTTGACGCCTCACTTGCCAAGCAGCGCCCCGATTTGCTCTTGACAGGACGCACCCTTCTTGGCGCCCCAAGCCCCAAGGGGCAAGAATTGGAAGACCAATATTTCGGGACGACGCCCAAGCGTGTCATGGATTTTATGCAGGACCTTGAAGTACGCTTGTTCCGCCTTGGCATTCCCATCCATACGCGTCACAATGAAGTTGCTCCCGGACAGTTTGAGTTGGCGCCTTTGTATGAAGAGACCAATATTGCCACCGACCACAACATGCTCACCATGAATATTTTACGCAGTACAGCGGAAGAGCACGGCTTTGTGTGCCTGTTGCACGAAAAGCCCTTTGACGGCGTCAATGGCAGTGGCAAGCATAATAACTGGTCAATCAGCGATTCCACAGGTCAAAACTTGCTTGACCCCGGCGAGACACCCTTGGAAAATGCGCAATTCTTAGTGTTCTTGGCGGCTGTGCTGCGGGCTGTTCATAAGCATTCTGATGTGCTTCGCCTTGGGACTGTGGGTGCGGGCAATGACCATCGCCTTGGCGCCAACGAGGCACCGCCCGCCATTATTTCTGTCTTCCTTGGGGATTTGTTGACGGATGTTATTCAAACCATCATCGACGGCGGCACGGAGCTTTCCACGAAGAACGAGGGTATTGAAATCGGCGTCTCCGCTTTGCCTGTGCTTATGCGCGATTATTCCGACAGAAACAGAACAAGTCCCTTTGCGTTCACGGGGAATAAATTTGAGTTTAGAACTGTGGGGGCGTCGCAGTCCATCGCGCCTGTGAACATTTGCTTGAACACTGCGGTGGCCTGCGCCCTTGACGATATAGCCACAAGCCTTGAGGCTTTGATGGCTGAAGGCAAGAGTGTTCAAGAAGCATTGCAAGTGTTCTTGCCAAACGTGTTCAAGGAGCATTTGCCCGTTGTTTTTAATGGCAATGGCTATGCGGAAGAGTGGAAGGTGGAAGCGGAAAAGCGTGGACTTTTAAATCTCTCTAACACAGTATCTGCCCTGAAGCGTTACCATTTGCCAGAAGTGAAGAGCGTTTTTGAAAGAATGCAAGTGCTCAATGAGCGCGAACTTTTGGCGCGTCAAGAAATTCTTTTTGAGGCATACATTAAAACAATTTGCATCGAATCGAAGGTGCTTTTGTCCATGCTGCAAGAAAAGGTGCTGCCTGTTGTCCAAGCCACGCAGATTAAGCTTGCCAACCTTGTGACGAGTACAAAAGCAGTACTTGGCGACGCCGCCATGGAAGAATCAATATTTAGTGCTTTTCGCATGACCCATGTGGATTTATACGCAAGCACGAAACTTTTAGCCGCACGCATCGAAGAATTGGAAGATGTTGACGGCGTGGAAGCACAAGCGGACTTTGCGCTTGAGCACTTGACGACCTTGATGCAAACATGTCGCACGCATTGTGACACGTTGGAGCGTCTTGTGGATGATAAAGATTGGGAAATGCCTAAGTATGCCGCACTGATGTGGACACATTAGGCCAAGGTAGCACGCCCCTTCGGGGTGCTGTATACAATGCACTCTTGCATCAGCACATCTTAAGCACGAGGGAGAAACTTCTCAGAAAGGTTTCTCCCTTTCGTGACCTTGAATGATATTCACTTTAAAGGTAAAATCTATGCAAAATATACAAACATCTTTGTACAATCCGCAGAAGGAGCATGACGCATGTGGTGTGGGCTTTGTGGGCAATATTGATAACATCGCGCAACACAGAGTGGTGGAATATGCCTTGCATGCCATGTCGCGCTTGACCCATCGGGGTGGTCAAGAAGACGATGAAAAAATGTCCGATGGTTCTGGTATCTTGACGCCTATTCCAAGAGAGTTTTTCGGCAAAATTTTTCCACAAATTCGTGCGAACGGCATCCAATGGGGCATAGGTTCCTTTTTCTTGCCCTACGACAGTTTTTTAAATGAATGCTTGCATGAATGCATTACGACGTCGGCGCAAGCTTGTGGTTTTCGTGTAGCTCAATATCGTGAAGTGCCGACTGATATTAATGTCTTATCGCGCAAGGTGCTGGCAACATTGCCAGAGTTTACACACATTCTTTTTATTGCCGAAGCTGCGACCATCACAGACGACAACAGAGAACAACACCTCTATGTCTTAAGAAAACATATTGAACGTGAAGCTGTACATATTTTACAAAAGCATACTGTTGACTTGAGTGCATTTCATATTGCAAGCCTTTCCGCGCGCAGTATCATTTATAAGGGGATTTTACCGGGGAAAAACCTTGGTGCCTTTTACCCAGATTTAACGCATACAGATTATAAGGTTCCTTTTGCAATTTTTCACGAACGATTTAGCACAAACACAAAGCCGTCGTGGCACTTAACACAGCCCTTCAGGCATATTGCCCACAATGGAGAAATCAATACAATCCGCGGAAATATGATGCAAATGAGCATCCGCGAGGCTTCGTTGCGTTCCAAGGTGCTCGGCGAGCACTTGCCACAGCTTTTGCCTTGTATCCATCCAAGTACGAGCGACTCAGGCGCTTTTGACAATGTGGTGGAATTACTGTTTCATGGCGGCTATGGCATTGAGCATGCTGTCAGCACCATGATTCCGGAACCGACGACGCTTACACCGCATGCCGACGCATTTGACCGAAAGAAGCACGCCTTTTATGCCTATCACGAACGACTCATGGAGCCGTGGGACGGACCTACGACCATGGTCTTCACAGACGGCCACAGCAAGGTGGGGGCGACGCTGGACAGAAACGGCTTGCGCCCGTGTCGCTATTCCATCACCAGTGACAATATTATTATGGTCTCGTCAGAAGTAGGTGTCATTGACGCGCTCCTTGCAGAGACGAATGCCACATATGTGTCGCAGGGGCAGCTGGCGCCGCGCACACTGATGATGGTGGACTTTGCACAACAGCGTGTGATGTTTGACAAGGAAATCAAGGATAAGCTGTGCGCTTTGGCGGATTATTCTCATCTGCTCTCAGAAAAGCGCGTCAATATAGATGCAGCAGGCGCCGCGGCGTATGAGGCGCGTCCTGAGCATATGGCGGCGCATGAAAGGTATGTGGACCTTTTTGGCTTTGCAGAAAAGGCGCCGGAGAGTATGCTTTTTTCCATGGTACAAACGAAGGAAGAGCCTGTGGGCGCCATGGGGCTTGATGAGCCCTTGGCAGTGCTCAGTTCAAAGCCTCAGTCACTTTTCAATTATTTCAAGCAGCTTTTTGCACAAGTGACAAATCCGTCCATTGACCCCATTCGCGAAAGCTTTTCCATGTCACTGAGGTCAAACCTTGGGGGGAAAGGCAATGTTTTTCAAGATGCAGCAGAGCACGCACCCTATTTCTCACTGGAAAATCCTTTAATATTCCAGAAGTCTATTGACGATATACGCGCACACAGTGCTATTACATCGCAAACAATCAGCATCAACTTGCCACTGCATGCGGGTTTCAACGGCTTTTGCTCGACATTAGAGAGCGTGTGCCTTGCGGCGCAAAAGGCAGTCTATGAAGGCGCGCGCGTTCTTATATTGTCAGACAAAGAACTGACGAAGGATACCATGCCACTTCCGGCGCTGCTTGCTGTCGCTGCTGTCCATCAAGAGCTTGTGCGAAAAAATTTGCGCCATGCGTGCGACATCGTGCTGGAGAGCGGGCAAGCTTTTGAAGTTATGCATATGGCTTTGCTGTTATCTTTTGGGGCGAATGCGATTTACCCGTATGCGGCGCTTTCCGCCATTGCTCATATGGTGCAAAAATCGACAAAAAAGTGCGAGTTTAACGCGGAAATTGCCATGGAGCGCTATTGTCAAGCGTTGAGCAAGGGACTGCTGAAAGTGTTCGCCCGCCTTGGTGTTTCGACGCTGGCCTCCTTCATTGGCTCGAAGGCCTTTGAGTGTGTAGGATTAAGTAACAAGCTTGTGGACACATACTTCACGCACACACTCTCGCGCATTGGTGGCATTGAATTGGAAGATGTTTATACGGAAAATTATGAGCGTTTCATGTCCTTTGTCCTTAAAACACAAGGCGTTTCCAAGAGTGAAAAGCATATCTGGACAAAGGAAATTTGTTCCATTTTGCGCACATCAGTCACAGAAAACAGCTATCACTTTTTTGAACTGTATACAAAGCAGCTCAACAAGCAGGAGGAAGACATCACCCTGCGTTCTGTATGGAAGTTTAAGGAAACAACCCCCATTGATATTGAGCAAGTGGAAGATGTGGCAGCTATTCGTCGCCGTTTTTTTGCTGCGCCCATGTCCCTTGGTGCGCTCAGTCAGGAATCGCATGAATGCATCGCAGCCGCTTTTAATAATCTTGGGCTCATGTCAAATTGCGGCGAAGGCGGCGAAGAAGTTGCTCGTTCGCGTTCACGCGATACTGAGAATGATTTATGTTCACGAGTGCGTCAGATTGCGTCCGGACGTTTTGGGGTGACAGCAGAGTATCTTGCTGCCGGCGACGAAGTGCAAATAAAAATCGCTCAAGGGGCAAAGCCCGGTGAAGGCGGGCAATTGCCCGCCCACAAGGTGACCCCCTATATTGCCCGTGTGCGACATACAAAGGAGCATGTTTCGCTCATTTCGCCCCCTCCGCACCACGACATTTATTCCATAGAAGACCTTGCACAGCTCATTTATGATATTAAGAAGCTGAAGAAGGGACTGAAAGTCTCTGTGAAGCTCGTGGCTCAGGCAGGTATCGGGACAGTGGCAGTGGGTGTGGTGAAGGCCGGCGCAGACGGGATATGCATTTCCGGTCATGATGGTGGCACAGGCGCGGCGCCTCTTTCATCTATTTATCATGTGGGCTTGCCATGGGAAATTGGTCTTGCAGAAGTGCATCAAGCGCTGATTGCCAATGCCATGCGCCATAAAGTATTTCTCCAGTGCGACGGACAAATTCAATCCGGAAAGGATATTGTCACAGCCTTTATGCTTGGCGCCGACGGTGTCGCCTTTGGAACATCGCTGCTTGTAGCCATGGGCTGCGTGCTGTGTCGTCAGTGTTTCAAAGGGATGTGCCCTGTGGGTGTCTGCACACAAGAGGAAAAACTGCGGACAAAGTTCGCCGCGACACCCGCTCATGTGGAAAATTACTTAAACTTCTTGGCACAAGAGACACGGACATTTCTTGCCTCCTTAGGCGTATCTACAGTCAACGAACTTATCGGACAAGGGCATCTTTTTGAAATGAATGAAAGCATCTTGCCTCCCAAGGCCAAGCGTCTGGATATGTCTGCGCTTTTTCAGCATTTTCCCTATGCAAAAAGACAACGCAATGAAGCGCATCCTATTAAGATGGCATCATGGGAAGAAGACTTCTATGAAGCTGCGCGTACAGCCCTTGCCGAGAAAACGCCTTTAAAATTTACCCACGCTGTCCACAATACAGACAGAGCCATCGGCGCCAATGTGGCAGGACTTGTGGCATTGACCTATGAAGATATTCCTGAAAACTTTATTTCCTTGCATTGCCAAGGCACTGCGGGACAGAGCTTCGCCGCATTTGCGCCCACAGGACTTTCGTTCCGCCTCGAAGGCAGTGCGAATGATTATGTGGCAAAAGGCCTCTGCGGTGCGCGTGTGGTGATTACCCCGCAAGACGGAAATAAGACTCTTGAAAACCAGTCTATTATGGGAAATGTGGCACTATACGGCGCCACACACGGCGAGTTATATGTGAATGGCCGCGCTGGCGAGCGCTTTGCTGTGCGTAACAGCGGAGCCACTGCGGTGGTAGAAGGCGTGGGCGAACATGCGTGCGAATATATGACCGGAGGCACGATTGTTATTCTTGGTTCGTATGGGCATAACTTCGCCGCAGGCATGACGGGTGGC
>CAYJGA010000063.1:0-8783 GCA_964369255.1 uncultured Desulfovibrionaceae bacterium | reverse complement strand
TTTTCATTCAAACGCGCAGATTGTATAGTTAAACAGATGGTTTTTTTGAAAGGGGGTTTGGGGGGAAACTTTTTTTTCCTAAAAAAGTTTTCCCCCCAAGAAAAAAGCCTTCCCCAAGCCCCTTTCAAAAAAACAAAATTGCAATGTCGCCTTTGCAACAATTTTACGAACGCTTAAGTAGAGACGCGTTGCTCCCTGAACACTCTTGTGCCAAAAAGGCACAAGCACCGCATTTTTACCTCTTCGTGAGCGACGCAGTTCTCATGGAAAGGCGCACTCTCAAAAGTTCACTGTCAAAAAAAATTATACATTCAAAGCCTTCCCTTTTCTCGCGCAACGCAGCACACACAGCCACTAAATGACAACAACACTTTGTCCCGCTCAAATGCCATGTAAAAGAGTATGTGAAATAAAGCTCAACACCCTAAAATGAAAGAATTTAGTTGTTGTATTGAGTGATTTTATCCGTTTGTCTTGCGTATCCCTGCGCTGTATATACATCCTGTCGGCAGCACACACGACTTCGTCAAAAATGGAAGCCGTGGGCGTCGTGCTTATGGAAGCACAGTCTGCACACCTTTTTCGACATTGCGTGAGCCTATCTCATAAAATGCCTTCCCCTTTCATGTCTCAAGGAGATGTATATGCCTAGTTTAATGATGACTGCCCTGACCCTTTCTTCCATGGTTGCTCTTGCTGTTGTCTTTTTTTGCTTCTGTGAAAAAAATTAACACACCCTTTGACATTCCGACACACTCACTTCCACTGTGAGCTTGTCGTCAATGAAGCCCCCCAGAATACAGCGACAACGCGCGCTGCACATTCTGGGGGGCTTTATGTTGTAAAATATAAGGCTGAGTGGCTTGCAGGGATTAAAGCATAACAAAAAATGAGAAATCCCTCCAAGCCTTTTAAAAACCTTTACACTTCGCTCGGCGAAAAACCTTGGAGCGTTGCAGCTTGTAAGCCGCCGTTCGTGTTGTAGACTTTATATCCGGCGCGTGTGAGCATGAGGGCGACGTCGTAAGCGCGTAAACCTGTGTTACATATGAGCGCCACAGGTGTGCCCGCGGGGATACGCTTCTTGACGCTTTCAAGCTGCGTTGCCACTTCCTCAAGCGATATAGCATGCCAGCCGGGGGCAGTGGCTTCGGTGGCCTTGGCCACTGCGGCGGGGCGGGCATCCATAAAGAAGTAGGCGTTTTCCTCTTTATTTTTCCAGGCACTTGCAAATTCCTGCGGCGTCATGGGAAGGAATCGGCCTGCGAGGGCATTGTCGGCGACGTTGGCGACGGCATTGACAACATCCATGGCAGACGCGATGGGCGGCGTGTAGGCAATTTCCAAGTTAGAAATATCGTCGATGGTAGGACGGGTGAATTGCAGCACCGCCGCCACGGCGTCAATACGAGCCTTGAGAGAGTCGCCTGCCTTGCTCGTTCCTTGAATGCCGAGCACACGGCGACTGCCCTTTTCCACCACAAGCTCAAGGTGCATCATGTCTTTTTCGGGGTAGAAGTGCGCTCTGTCAAGTTGTGCGATATTCACGCTCATGGCGTCGAAGCGCTCGTCTTTGGCGCGCTCCAGCGTAAGACCCACCCCACAAAATGTATAATCAAAGAGCTTGACGCCCCATGTGCCCACGACACCGCTGAAGCGTGTTCTGCCGCCTGCAAGGTTTGTCCCGATAACACGCCCTTGCCTGTTTGCCATAGAACCGAGGGGCAAGAATGTTTTTTTCTCTGTAATAAGATGGTGGACAGCCACGCAATCGCCGCCGGCGTAGATATTCGGGTCGGACGTTTCCATAAATTCGTTGACTTCGATGCCACCAAAGGGAGCGACTTTCAAGCCGCAGTCTCTGGCGAGGGAAGAGTTGGGCACAAAGCCCGCAGCGAGGATGACCACTTGTGCGTCAAGGGTGCGATTTTCTGTCACCACACGACACACACTGCCCCCTTCGCCTTCAAGACGCAGCACACTTTCGCCTGTATATACAGCAACATCGTTGTCGCGGCAATCCTTTTCTGCCATGCGTGCCACGGTCTGCGAAAGTGCGCCGGGAAGGATGGTGTCCGCCATCTCCACAATGCTCACCTCCACGCCCCACATTTCTGCCAAGGCCACGGCGCATTCAAGGCCGATAAAACCGCCGCCCACAATAACAGCCTGTTTCACTAGACCTTTCTCGCAAGCTTGACGTATATCACGCACAGCTTCAAGGCGTGTCACCGCGAAGACATTGGCAAGAGTTGTGCCTTCGATAGGGGGAATGCGCGGCGAGGCGCCCGTGGCAATGACCAATTTATCATAAGGGATTTTATCCTCCGCACCGCTCACGACATCCTGCACGCGCACAAATTTTTCCTCACGATTGATATGCATGGCGCGCGTTTGCGTGCGAACGTCAACACCTTTTAATTCCTTAAAAAACTGAGGGTCACGCACGCGATGATACGGCGTTGCTCGTAAATCATCGAGATTATTGATTTCGCCGGACAGATAAAAAGGCATCCCACAGCCCCCGTAGGAAATGAAGACATTTTCGTCAATCATAGTGACATTCGCCTCAGGCATAAGCCTCTTGCAGCGACACGCCGCCTTGGGTCCGAGTGCCACACCGCCAATCACAAGGATGTTCTGAGCCATGGGTAATTCTCCTTTTGTTGCTCAATATAATAAATTGACTACAGGTAAGCATAGCCTAAAAAAAAGATGAAGGCAATGGGGAATTTCTCAAGGGAGTGTGTTGTTCACGCCATTTTAATTTGTTTTTTTGCTTACTTCACCATAAACAGCGTCCGTTGCCTGAACGACAGCGTCCAAGCTGTATTCCTGTTCCCATCGCAGGCGCCCTTGTTCACCCATACGACGCCTCTTTTCTTCGTTGCTCTGTAAAACGTCAAGCGCTTGTGCAAGAGCGTCGCTGTCGTTGGGGGGCACCACGAGGCCTGTGACAGTGTCCTTGACGACGCAGCTCATGCCACTGCCGGGCACGCTTGTGGTAATGCACGCCTTTCCGGCGCGCATGGCTTCTAAGAGCACCATGCCAAAGGCCTCTGTCCGCTCAATGGAAGGGAGCACAAAGACGTCGCACGCGTCGTAGCAGGCATTGAGAACGTCGTCGTTGACACCGTCGTCGACACCTCCGCCGAGGAGGACGCGGCTTTGCAAGTCGAGTTTGGCGATTTGCGCTTCCAGTTCTTGTCGTAATTCCCCAGTGCCGACGAGGCACAGACGCACGCGCGGCGTTTTGTGTACGGCGCGCAGTAGCACGGAAAATCCTTTATAGTGGGCGAGGCGCCCCACTGCCAAGATGGGCATTTCGCCGTGTGCGCGGGCAGTGTGTAAGAAGCGGACGGTGGGATGGTGTGCGGCGTCATGAAATTTGGGGGGGGATGTGGCGGAGACTGTAGAGGGAGGCGCGGGCGCGGTGCGCGAGTGTGCCAATGCCAAGGGAACAACACGACATTTATGTCGAACATTTTGCAAGAAGGGGCTGATGTCAAGATAGGCCTGGGACGTGGTGATGACGCATGAAGCGCGGTGAAGAATAAACTTTTCCACAAGGCGCCATGCCTTTAATAAAAAGCGTCGCGACCATGAAGCTGAGGGAAGGAGTACGTCGGAATGCCAGTGGACGACAATGGGCTGTGGAGCGAAAAGCGCCGGCCAGAATGCGGCTAAGTTGGGCGCGTGAACATGAATGACATGAGGGATGACATGGGGGCGCTGTCGACCAAAGCAGTGCCGCATAAGGGCGAAGGGCATGCCAAGGGCGAGGGGGGCGTATTCGCCTATATAGGTGTGAATAGTGTGGCGCTCGATGTGCGGGTTTCCTGTGCTTGTATGAGTCTGTGCCCCGATGTCCGCACTGGCGTCCGCCCCGATGTCCGCCCCGATGTCCGCCCCGATGTTCGCACTGACGTCCGCATTTTGGGCACCAATATTTTTCGTATCAAGACGTTCCCTATCAGAAAAATCTGCACTCTTATGCGCAAGCACAGTGACACGATGACCTTGTTGTACTTGCGCTGTAACAAGGGCGTGTAAAAATGTTTCCATGCCGCCCACATCCGGCGGATAAAATTTTCCTACATGCAGAATATTCATGACTGTTTTTTACTTTCTCCTTCCTTTCCTTCTTTTTTGGGCAATTCTTTCTTATGTCTCATTTTTGCTGTTGTGTTGAGGAGGCGCGGAGGCATCTTCAAGCGCTTTTAAGCGATGTGTGAGCTGAGCGTGCTTTTGCGCGAGTCGGCGTATTTGGATGGTCATTTGTGTGCGCTCAATATCTGCCATGAGCAGGCGCACAAGAATGATAAGAACTGCCACAACAACAAAGAATATGGGTGGATAATGTACCCCAAGTGCCATAGCTATGGCATCAAAGAATTGGGGGAAGAAGCCGAGTAGCACGATGGTAATGGCAACGCCTGTCCACCAGAACGCATAGGAGGGATGGAGCAAGTTGCGGCGCAGGAGAAAGAAAATGACAACAACGCAAGCTATGCCAAGAATAACCGTCGTGAATGTGTAAGGTATGGACATTATAAAAATCCTTGCAAAGTATAGTATGATATTGAAAGTTATTTACGACGAACGCATACTATGAAGAGCGTGTATATCATATAATAAAAGACTTGGAACCACGATTGAAATATATGCGACTTGCCAAAGGCGCGGGGAAGCATGGTGACAGGAACCTCCTTCATACGCAGACCCTTGGAGCGCGCGAGCAAGAGGACGCCGATGTCTTGATATTCGAAGAATAAGCTTTCCCGTTTTATCAGTATGCGAGCTGCCTTTGCTGTATAGAGGCGGAATCCGGATGTTAAGTCATATACATTCAAGCCTGTGAGCGTGCGAAAGAGGCGCCACGCAACTTTGCGCGCATTGCTTCCGCGTTCAAGACATGCGCCGATAATGATGTCCACATCCTCTGTGGTGGCAGCGCAGAGGCTTTGTATGTCTTCCGGTCGATGCTGTCCGTCGGCATCAAGGGTGACAATATTTTTTGCCCCCATACTCAAAGCATAGCGCATGCCGGCTTGTGTGCCGCCCCATGCGCCCAAGTGTATAGGCAGTTCCAGCACATGCGCCCCTTCGCGGCTTGCAATTGCCACTGTATCATCCGTACTGCAATCGTCCACTACAACGACATTGTGCCCGAGCTGTCGCACTGTCGCCACAACACACGCAATGCTCTTAGCCTCGTTGAAGGCGGGAATGACAACAAAAATATCCTCGTTGAACATAGCCTTATGCGTCATGGGAGAACCTCCCATGCCCCTGCATAGTCATAATCTACAGCGATGGGGCGAAAGCCTTCAAGCTCGATACCGCCCGGCGCAAGTAGACGGATGGGGAGAGAGGTGAGACCTTCGCGTGTCACAAGATAGAGCCAGCGAGAAAAGGGCGATGTGACTGCAAAAATGCCCTGTTCTTGTGGAAATGGCGGCCTTATGGGGCGTGAAACTGTTTCGTAGATGTCAGTCAGTGCTGTATAGCCTCGCGCTTGCACGGCATCTGGCAGGATAAGCAGGTTTGTTTCCGGATTATAGTGAAAATTGCTCACCTTAAATACTTCGACGCAAGGACGCACGTCTTCAGGTTTGGGGAAGCGTGTTTTTCCAAGACTTCCCCACCATTGGGATATGGTTAAAATGCGCTGGGAAAAATAAATGTATACAGAACCATGAGGAAAGAGCCACTCTTGCAATTGGCGGGGCAGGGATTGTATGAGGGCGTCTGTGTGGTCTGCCGCAAAGATGCTGTCTAACATTTGCCACGCAATGTTTGCATCCTTATAGTGCTGTACGAGGGGTTGCAGGCCGTGGATGCCTCGTAAGCTAAAAAAGCGTATCCACCGACGCGCAAAGCGCAGGTCTTCTGTGAGCAGCGGGCGCCCCACGATGTAGGCGCGTAAGGGGTCTTGCGTGCCTCCGTCAAAGAGAGGGCTGAGTCCTGCGCGTGCGCGAAGGAAGTAGCCGTCATCCCACCAATTCCAGACGGGCGCCTTGTGCGTGCTTGCTCTGCGTAATGCTGTGGCAACGGCGTCATGCTCGCGGACAAAGTATCCGTGCGGCACCCATGCATACAGCCACTGCCCGAGCGAAATCAATATGAGGAGGGTGCATAGGGCGTTGATGGCATGGCTTTGCATTGGGGGACGCCTGAGCCACAAAGCGACACTGTGCCCCAACGAGGCTGCGGCTAGGCCGAGAGGGAGCGCAGCCAAATATAAAAAGCGCTCTGAGAAAAAACCCATACCCAAGGCGACGAGGGAAGGGATAAGAAAGAGGCTTGCGCGTGGATAACGTGCAAGAAAGCACGCAAGCGCTCCTAAAAGAAGAGCGCCACCAAGCCAGTGCCCGCCGATATTTTTCAAGGAATATTTCAGGGGAAAGGTGGCAATTTCCTCGATGGATGTGGAGATAATATCGCCCTTGATGCCGAGCACAAGGCGGACGTGTTCAATGGCATAGGTGCGTATTCCGGCGATGTCCGACGAAATACCGGACGGCGTCAATAAGACAATGCTTGCGCCTACGACGCACAGGCACAAGGCTCCCAATCGTGTATAGCGCTCTATTTTTGTTGCTGACCAACAATAAGTAACTCCCCACATAAACAGACAGAAAGGGATGAGCGCAGCACCCGGTTTCCACCACCATGCAAGCATGAGTGCGCTCAGGAGCAATGAACAGCCTGCAAGTATTTTGTGCGTTGCGGTTTTGCCGCTGTCATGCGTCCACTCAAAGCTGCTGGCAGGTAAGGAAAGGATTGCCGTAGAGACAAGGCATATATTCCAAAAAAGACTGATGGCAGGGTCTGTATCAAACCATCCGATGCGCGAGCGCTCAAGCCATGAAGGAATAAGACCGCCTATGAGTGCTGCAAAAAATGTGGTCAACGGGGAGAGTGCCAACACTCTGCCCCATGCTGCGTAACAAAAAAATAAGGCCAGTGCCACAAAGGGCGCCATCCAGAAGGCCACACTTGTGAGAGGGATATTTGTGAGGCTGTGCAGGACGGCGATGAACCACGAAATGGCGGGTACTGAGATGCCATTGGACAGATAGTCTTGAGCATTTGCAAGATAGAAGAAACCGTCCACGGCTGTGATCATGGGGCGAGAGCTTTCTGCATAGAAGAGCGCATCTGTGCTGTAGCTTGCAAACCAGACTGTGAGGGTGGCAAGTATGACCGCAATGCCAGAGCCTGTGAAAGCCGCGAGAGTTTTGCTTTTATATATCTTTTCTTTCATATAGTCACACTCTGCTCACTCTGTAAAAGAGCGCATTCTTTCAATAAATTTCTTTGTATCAAAGCATGCTGCGCGTTCTTCGCAGGCGCGCCGCATGTGTAAGGCTGTATTATTGTCCATGCGCACAAGCGCCGCGCGTATGGCATCGACGGACGGACTGGCACTGACACACAAGCCGGTTTCTTCGTGGCTGACTATCTCTTGCAAGCCGCCTGCTTTGGCGATGATGACGGGTTTTCCTGCTGCGAGAGATTCCACCGCGCACATGCCAAAATCTTCCGATTCTGCCACACAGAGTGTGGCTCTGCACTGTGCTAACAATTGTCGGCGCCTTTCTTCGCTCAACACGCCTGTGAATGTCACATTCGACATATCCGCTGCCATGCTTTTCAGTGCTTTTTCTTCGGGGCCAGTGGACGAGATAACAAGCTGTTCTTGAGGAAGGTTTCTGAAAGCGTCAACAAGCAAGTGTATTCGTTTGAGTTTGTCAAGTCTCACCATAGAGAGAAAATAGCCTTGTGATGCATCAAAGGTATATTTTTGCACGTCACACGGAGGATATACAATGGATGCGGGTAATTGTAAATAGCGCTGAATGCGCTCTTGTACAGCCGCAGAGTTTGCGATGACAACATCCATACTATGCGCCGCGGCTTCATATTGCGGACGGAGCCAGCGACAAAATGCGTGAAGGAGTGGGCGCAGCGGTCGGGGTGCCATGTGTGCGAAGACGTCTTGCTGGTCGTAGAGGAAGCGCGGAGGTGTATGACAATAAAGAATATTTTTTCGCGCACCTTCGTTGCGTATGGCGAGAGGCGCGTAGGAGCCGCTATAAATGGCGTACTGTTGTTGCGCAAGGCCGCCGGTGCCTTGCAAAAAGAGCTGTGCGATGAGGTATTGACGCAGGAGTGGAATCTGGAGGAAAATCTTGAGGGGCGCACTGAGAGGGAGCTTGTATGTCGAGGTGCAGAGTTCACGCACATTGACTGAATAGTGTTGTAAAAAGGGGTGGTTTTTTTTGACAAAACCACAGATGAGGGGCGCATTCAGTCCTTGGGCGAGCATAAGACATAGGCGCGAGCCGCCGTCTGTTTGTTCTATGTAGTCATGAAGGATAGGCATATATTTTTTTCGTACCACATGCATTGCTTTGAGGTCTATGAGGCGCACGCCATTGTCTAGTGCTTTGTCATTTCTAAAAGCTTATTTATATGTTCTTTTGTTAATCTCATTCGTTTGTGCATTCTTTTGGACGATTTTGCGATATTTATCTTTTTCCGCCTCGCGCCCGTTTTTTTGCGCGTCCTTGTACGCACGTATCTATATACGCTTACGCAGGACGCGCAAAAAGAACGAACGCGAGGCGAAAAAATCTAAAAATATGCACAAAATCGTCCAAAAAAGTGACATCCATACTTTTTGCTTCGTGCTGACGCACAAAGCAAAAAACCTGTCCTGCGGACGAAAGGCAGGAGCGGAGGCAAGCATAGAGAATGCGCCCCGCACCCACTTC
>CAYJGA010000062.1:0-8802 GCA_964369255.1 uncultured Desulfovibrionaceae bacterium | reverse complement strand
AAACTTTTTTTAGAAAAAAAAAGCTTTCCCCCCAAACCCCCCTTCAAAAAAACCATCTGTTTGACTAGACAATCGGCGCTTTCGAATGGGGGATTAAAAAGATGTTTTGTAGTTTTTACAAAAGGATTCACTGTGACATTTTGAGAGCTGTGGCAAAAGAATTTATTTAGAAACACTCTCTAGAAAAAGACTTTTTTCAGGGGGGAATTTTTAAAAAAAAGCTGCCCCTCTCACACCTCATGAAATATGCGGGAGAAGTATATCCTGCCTTATATTCGTTTTGCTATACAAGCCATCCTCTATAAATAATGCTTGCAATCTTACATTTCTTGTATATATTGTCGCGGGAAGGCGAAATATGACAGAATTTCACCTTCAAGACATTTTTCGGCTACACACACCCACAGCACTCCATTTTTTATAAGTGGCTATATTTATGAACTTGTTTAGCAGGCTCCCTTTTTTCGGCGCGTGTGCGGGGTCTGGTCTTTATAGAGTAATGAGCACATACTGTATAGCGACTGTGTACTCACTCAGTAAATATTTGAGGAGGGTTGCCAAAAAATGAAAACTTTTACCAAACTGTGCCAGCGCCTCATTCTTCTTGCTGCGTCAAGAATGAGAGCTATACTCGCGCCAGTGCACAATAATCTATTCTGTCGCACTGAGCCTTGTTTTGTATGAGGGAAATGGGACCTTTATGATATTATTCATTCAAATTCCGTGTTTTAACGAAGAGCACACTCTTGAGGCAGTCATAGCAGACCTCCCCAAGGCCATAGATGGCATAGACAAAATAGAGATTTTAGTCGTGGATGATGGCAGCACGGATAATACCATCGAAAAAGCGAAGTCCCTCGGGGTGACGCATATTTTGCCGCTCATTACAAATCAGGGCTTGGCAACGGCTTTTCGGCGCGGGGTAGAATACGCTTTGCAACATGGTGCTGATATTGTTGTTAATACAGATGGTGACAATCAATATTGCGGGCATGATATTGAGAAGTTGTGTCAACCTATCGTACAAGGTACTGCGGATATTGTTGTGGGCTGTCGGCCTATTTTGCAGCATACGGAGTTTAGTCTTGCGAAGAAGGTCTTGCAAGTGCTTGGCAGTTGGACTTTGCGTAAGATTTCTAAGACGCAAGTTCAGGACGCCTCAAGTGGCTTTCGCGCTTTTTCTCGCGAATCCCTCTTGCGCATGTTCGTCTATTCAAAATTTTCTTACTGTATGGAAACGCTCATCCAAGCGGGGACAAACAGACTACGCGTGGCCTCTGTGGATATACGTGTAAACCCTAAGACGCGAGAATCGCGTCTTTTTTCCAGCATGGCTCAATATGTCTTTAAATCCGGCTTTACTATTTTTTCCATGTTTCTCTTGTATCGTCCCACATTTTTTTTCAATTCCCTTTCCCTTCCTTTTTGGTTTATGAGCTTTGCCCTTGGCACGCGAGCCCTCTATTTAGCATGGGGCGTTGGGGGACTTATTCGAGACCACTTACCCTCGCTTTTGCTTGTGGTGATTTTTAGCTTCATTGCCATATTGTTCAACGCGCTTGCCATCATAGCAGAACTTTTACGCGCGCAACGACGGCTTACTGAAGAACTACTCTGTATTAACAGAACACTGAGCCTGACCCCCGATAAAAAATAAGCCAAGTATCTTGTGTCGTTTATGAGAGCGCTATGTCGCTTGAAAGAACACTGTAGAGCGCCTTTCTGCTTTGCACGATTAAGATGCACGATTTTGAGTCCTCAATAAGACTGGGAAGCATGACGGAATGATGAGAATGATGAGAATGATGAGAATGATGAGAATGAAAAAATTTGATAAGATAGACGTCGCACTCTTTGTTTTGCTGCTTGTGCTTTCTGTTGTGGCACATGTGGGGAGATTAGGGAGCTCTCTTGATGGAACTGTCTTGACGACAGATCCGTCAAATTATGCCAGCATGGCGGCGGCCATGGCACATCCCGAAGTTTTTGCCAAGGATCCTGCGTACAGAAATGCGGGTGATTATAACATCCACGCCACAATAATCACCCCTCTTGTAAGTATGATAGCGGGCGGAGAAAATTATGGATTGGCCTATCTCCAGCTCACGGGCATACAATTTTTTTTGCATCATCTGACATTCTACATCCTCGGCCTTGTGCTGCTCAAACAGCGTTGGCACGCCCTTGCTTTTACGATTATTATGGGGCAAGTCATGTGGATAGAGTGGGGCACATTTTGGGGCAATGGCTTTGTTGACCATGTACCTCGCAGTAATTTTACCACTCTTTACGCCCTCTTTGTGGCGGCGGCCTTGCATATTTTACAGCGCCCGCGATACTGGCCTGTATTTATGTTCAGCATCGGGCTTATGGTGTATATTCATGCCATTAGCACACTACCTGCGGCCATTGGCTTTTGGCTTGGTTTCGCTGTTTGGAAGCCCAAGGACACGCCGTGGCACAGACATGTGCTTTGGCTTATTTTTTCCGGCTGTTGCTTTCTCATCCCCTTGATACCATTTCTCATCAAATTTTTAAGCCCAAGCCTTGCTCTGAGCGCCTCAGATATTACACTTTTGCGCGAAATTGTCCGAGTGCGTTTTAATCCCGGTTATACGGAGTATTGGGCGGCGTTAAAAAGCTTTTTTACAGAATTTCCGCGCCCTTTGTTGTTCAGCATAGGCATTGCCGGCTTTTTTGTTGTGCGTAGATATGGCAATGAGGAAAGCCGCCGGTACGCCTTACAGTTTGCTTTGTGGACTGTGGGCATGTTGCTCTGCGTTGCGCTTTTTTTTGTGGACAAGGCAGTTGCCCATGCGAACGGTTCCCATGAATCCCTCACTATTATTATTCGCGTTTTTCGTTATTCCATATTTTTTTGTGTGTGCTTGGGTCTTATGGCCTTTCATACACTTTGGCAGGTCGTGCCAAAAGGGAATATCCTAGGCCGGTGTGTCACGGCTTTTGCGTGGTTTGCGCTGCTTGTGGGCTTGTTGATTGGCGGACAGCACGATTTACTGCGCACAAGTGCCATGTGGTTTTGGAACTCTCTGGATGATGCGCGCTATGAAAAAGCCTACGCGCGAGATTTGAGTCGATTGGAGATGCTGGAGGCCTTGCAAAAATATACTGAAAAGGACGCACTCATCTTTCATGGTGGTGGCGACAGGGCCATTCGCTATAAAGCACTGCGCCCCTTAGTGTACAGCTGGCGCGATCCAAGTATTTATTATTTTGCGAAGGATATTCCATCACTGATAACATGGTATGAGAGAACCAATCGCCTCCAGCACGACAAACGTGCATATATCGCGCTGGCATTTGAAAGTGGCGCAGACTATTTGCTAACCTCACAGTCGAGTGAACGGGAGCTCTTGCTTGCGGCGGGAACACTTGTGTGGGAGAATGATCGCTATGTCCTTATCAAGCTAAAAAGAGACGAAGGGGCTTGATTTTACTCTGTTTTTTTGAAAATACTTGTGGGGGGAAAACTTTTTTAGGAAAGAAAAGTTTCCCCCCACAAGCCTTTCAAAAAAATTTTTTAGTCTTTACGAGGGAGAAATCACCTTGACTCCATCCATGAATGGCACAAGGACATCGGGGAGCACGATACTCCCGTCTGCTTGCTGACCATTTTCAAGGAGTGCCACAAGGGTGCGACCCACGGCGAGTCCGGAGCCGTTGAGCGTATGCGCAAAGGTCGCTTTGCCGCCGGCCTTGGGCTTAAAGCGAATGTCTGCCCTGCGAGCTTGGAAATCGCCGCAGTTGGAGCAAGAGGATATTTCGCGATACGTATTTTGACCGGGCAACCAGACTTCAAGGTCATAGGTCTTTGTGGCGCCAAAGCCCATATCGCCCGTACAAAGTACGATGGTTCGATAGGCAAGGCCAAGCTTTTCAAGGAGCGCTTCCGCATGTAAGCGCATAAGTTCCAACTGGTTGTACGAGTCTTCAGGGTGCGCAAAGCGCACCATTTCCACCTTCTGGAATTGATGTTGACGGATAAGCCCCTTCGTGTCCTTCCCATAAGAGCCAGCTTCAGAACGGAAGCACGGGGTTTGTGCGCAATAGCCGCGGGGCAGGTCGTCCTCAGCGAGGACTTCGCCGGCGTGCAAGTTCGTCAAAGGGACTTCCGATGTGGGAATGAGATAATATTCAGAGCCTTGCAAACGAAACAAGTCCTCTTCAAACTTGGGAAGCTGACCTGTGCCCGTCATGGTTTGCCTGTTAACAATGAAGGGCGGTGCAACTTCGATGTAGCCGTTCTTTGCATGTTCGCTCAAGAAAAACTGCGCCAAAGCTCGTTCCAGTCGCGCAGCCCAGCCAAGCAAAACGACAAAACGCGAACCGGCAAGCTTGCTCCCCCGCTCAAAGTCGAGGCCACCGAGGGCAGTGCCAAGCTCCCAATGCTCCTTGGGCGTGAAGTCGAATGTGGGCGGTGTTCCAAAACGACGAACCTCTACATTGTCCTGCTCGTCCTTGCCCACAGGTACGCTCTCATGGGGCATGTTAGGCACACCAAGAAGCCATGCGTCTACCTTTGCCTTGGCGGCTTCCGTATCCACATCAAGCGCTTTAATTCTATCAGACAAAGCCCCAAGAGCCGCGAATGTTTCAGAAGCATCTTCACCGTTCTTTTTGCGACGACCCACTTCCGCAGAGGCAGCGTTGCGCTCGCTCTTTAATTGCTCCACTTCTGCGAGAAGACGGCGACGTTCTGCGTCAAGCACTTGAAATTCTTCCATGTTCAGTGATGAGTGACGCGCCTTGAGGGCTTGCGCCACGCGTTCCGGTGTTTTTTGTAAAGTTTTTATGTCAAGCATGGGCTGTATAATTCCTTTTATATCTTGGAAAGTTTCAATGTATCCGCTATTGTGTGTGCCACAAGTTCCGTATACGCCGCGCTCTCAAGCGCTTCCTTTTGAGATGCGTCGCACAAGCTGAGAGGCGCATTTTTTAGGGAAGCATGAGGTTTCACTTCATACTCCGGCGGAAAGGAGTCGGCAAAATACATATCTTGGAAGCCGGAGAACTTAATACTGTGGGCGGTGGCATCGAGTACAGCGTGTTCGTCGGCATCCACAAGGCCAAGGCTCTTGGCATGCAACAAGGCCGCAAGGCATTCGCCCCCTTGAGTACACGTAATATGTCCATGACGGTTGGCAAGGAGCATGGCGTCCATAATCTGCTGCTCCGTCACCTGCATAACACAAAAGGCCTTTTCCGCAGACATGCCCCCGGCGACGGCCTTCTCAATATACTTATCCACGAGCTTGCGCACGCGAGGGAAGGACACAGGATTGCCAATCATAGCCGCTTGCGCCACGCTCGGGCGTACTTGTACAGGCTCCCACACGCGACTGGCAGGGTCGGCGGCGTAATAGCGATAGACGGGGTCGGCATGATGCGATTGGACACCCACCATGCGCGGCAATGCTTCAATGATGCCAAGGTCATACATTTTCAAAAAGCCAGACATAATGGCGGTCACATTGCCCGCATTGCCAATGGGCACAAAGACGACCTGCTTCTTTACATCCCACCCAAACCACTGCGCGACCTCGTAGGCATAGGACTCTTGCCCCAAGATGCGCCAGCTATTCTTAGAATTGAGCAGGGCGACGCGATAATTCTCTGCCAAATATTCTACGACCTTCATGCAATCGTCAAAGACGCCGGGCATTTCAAGCACTGTCGCGCCGCTTCCAAGGGGCTGGGAAAGCTGTTGTGGTGTTACCTTGCCCTGCGGCAAGAGCACGACAGATTTAAGAGGTGCTCCCACATAGGCGGCGTACTGCGCCGCCGCTGCGGACGTATCGCCCGTCGACGCGCACACAGTCAATACTTCATCCCAATTTTGCTGTCGTGCAAGTGCTTTCAAATAGCTGAACGCACAGGCCATCCCTCTATCCTTAAAGGAGGCGCTGGGGTTTTGTCCGTCATTTTTATAAGCAAAATTGCAGCCTGTATGCTGTTTTAACGCCGGAGAGGCCTCAATGATGGGCGTCATGCCTTCACCAAGATAGACAATGTCCTGCGCATCCACCACAGGCGCCATAAGCTCATAATAACGGAAAATACCCCGCAGAGCGTCGTCCCTTGTGTTGGCTCTGGCATCGAAGACCCCGCGCCAATAAGCGCCATCATGCGCCTTCAAACTGTCAAAGGTCGTATCCTCCAATAAAAACACGCCGCCGCACTGTGGGCAGGTGTACAGAAGGCTCTCACTGGCATGGCGCGCATCGCACCCCAAACAGACATATTCTAACTTTCCCCGATAGCTGGGGAATAAGGCATTTGACATGAAAAATCTCCTTCATTGTCAATGAAAAAAGCATTATATTAAGTACTATTAAGTGATTAAGAAGTTGCGTGATAGACATTCTTCTTCCACGATTTTTCCGTTCCACAAATAAGGCGTTGGATATTCGCCCTGTGCGTCCAAAGCACGAGCACAGTGATGCACAGCGCCAAGGGCAATAAAGCCCATGAGCCAAACAAGAAGAGTATCAGCGGCAGACAAAGAACCAAGGATAAAGAACCGATGGACACAAAACCGCTCACGCCAATGAGCGCAAGACAGACGACCACAGCAAGAAGCAATGGCCACAGCGCCAAGGGAATAAAGACGCCGATGCTCGTTGCCACAGCCTTGCCGCCCTTGAAGCCCAAGAAACAGGAATACACATGCCCAAGCACAGTCGCAAGGCCTACAAGCGTCACAAAGAGCATGCTGTCGCTCATCATGAGCGCTACACTCACAGGCACAGCACCCTTCAAAATATCACAGATAAGCGTCATGACACCGTACTTTTTGCCACACAGCCGCGCCACATTTGTGGAACCCACATTGCACGAACCGGCAGTACGCGGGTCAATGCCGCAGTAGCGCTTTGAAATAACAAGGCCAAAGGGGATGGCTCCAATCAGATAACTGCACACAATCCAAAATACAAGCATGGTTTTACCTCACATTTCCGCAACTTCTAAGATGCTGATTTCATTATACAGGGGACGAATTTTCCCAAGGCGTACCTGAACTTGTTGACCCGGGCACGCGCGTTCACCAAAAAGCTGGCGCTTTCCGCGGACAATGAGCTGTTCCCGCGGCAAGCTGAGCATGACAAAATGGTCATTTTCCTCTGTGATAACAGCGTCCCACCACACTTTATCCCCTGCTTGGCGAAAATAGTGCAAGCGCCAATAGCGCGGTCGAAAGCGCTGCATTTGCCCCGCTGCGTCCAAGTTCATCGTGAGCGAGAGGAGCATTTGTGCCAAGGCGGCGGCATCCCAGCGGGCGTGCTCATGCAGCAGGAAATGCACCACCTGCGCCTCGTTGACTAAGTCCGGATAGCGGCGCAAGGGAGATGTCATGGGCGCATAGGCGCTCACGCCCAATCCTGCGTGAGGGCGCGGGGTCACTTCCAAGGAGGAGGCCGCAAGCGAACGAATGATTTTTGCCATGTGATGTGGCTCTGTCCAAATTCCCGCGTATTCGCGGGGCACTGCCACGTCTTGTGTGCGATAGAGGAGCGAAATGCCATTGGTTTGCGCCCACTGCGCCATGGCAATACTCGCCAAAATCATCATCTCCGACACTAAGAGCTGGGATTGTGGTGTGGCAACGGACTCTTTCAAACGCACTTGCACATCTTCGCCTTCACCGTCAAGCACAAATATAGGCTCGGGGCGCTCTAAAATAATGGCGCCGTGGGCAATGCGATAGTTCTGTCGCACCTTCCCAAGCCGCGCGCCAAGTCGCACTTGCTGCGCATAGGGATGAGCGGGATTATTTTCTGTACTTGCAACAGCTTCATTTTCTTCCGCGTCGAGCAATGCCTCGCAATCCGTATATGTCACATTTGCCGCCAGTGTCACCCATGCCACCTGAGGTTGCACGGAGCGAATTTCGCCGTCACTGTTCACATGGCACGACACGACAAGGGAGGGACGTTTTTGCCCTGCGAGCAAGGAGAACATATCCGTCCCCAATACTTCCGGCATCATATGGTGCGTGGCTTCGGGCAAGTAGACGCTCGTGGCTCGACGAAACACAGCCTTATCCAAGGCAGATTCAAAGGGCCAAAAGAGCGCAGGGCACGCAAGGGCAAGATGAAGGCACACAGCGCCGTCTTCTAACTCTTCTACATAGAAGGCGTCGTCAATATCCTTTGTCGTGGCACTGTCAATACTGATAAAGGGCAAGGAGAGCGACGGAATTGTCGTCAGAGCATCCACGCCTATATTGGCATCCGCATTTGCATTTGTATCTGCATCACGCACGCGTTGCACAAGGGCGTTGACAGCATCCTCATACTCTTGCGACCACGCGTCGCCCGCGTCATAGTCGGCCCTGTCGAGCCAAAAATTATAATGCGGCGGCACAAGCCCCCACGCCGTCGCAAGGTGCAAGGGCATGTGTTGCATATCAGGCAGGGCTTTCATGAGCATGCGCCACAGCGCGTCATCTTCGGAGCTTTCCGGATCTGCAATACGCTTCAAAAGGAGCTTTTTCAAATACTCCAGAACTTCAGTAGGAGGCCACACGGAATCGTCAGCAGGCGGCAACGCGCATTTATTTTGAAAAACATCCCACAGCAGGCGGAAAAATTGTGTCCCCCCCCCAATCAGCTGCTCGCGACGACGCACGGCCTCTTGCTCAAGCAAGCGTGCCGCCACTGTTTCTTCGCTGTACACTTCAAACTGCGGCGGCTGGAACTTAAAATGTGTTTTGCACTGCATAAGCGCCTGACCATAGGCTGCGACGTCGTCCACCCCGGGCGCAGACTCAAAAAGCTCTGC
>CAYJGA010000061.1:4366-8810 GCA_964369255.1 uncultured Desulfovibrionaceae bacterium | reverse complement strand
GCGAAATGCCGCAAGATAGCGTGCGTCGTAATGAGATGATTCGTGCCCGTGAGGTTCGAGTTATCGGTGCGGAAGGTGAACAGCTGGGGATTCTTTCCCGTAATGATGCCATCAGTGCTGCAAAAGAAGCGGGTATGGATCTTGTGGAAGTGGCTTCCAATGCCGAACCGCCTGTATGCCGTATTATGGACTATGGCAAGTTCAAATATGAGCAGCAAAAAAAGAAACAAGAAGCCAAGAAAAAGCAAAGCGTGGTGCAAATAAAGGAAATCAAGGTTCGCCCCAAGACGGATGACCATGATTACGAAACGAAGGTGCGCCATATTCGTCGCTTTATTGAAGCCGGCGATCGTTGCAAAGTAACGGTGTTTTTCCGTGGACGGGAGATAGTCCACAAGGATCGTGGCCTTTCCATTCTTGAGCGTGTTGTGCAAGATACGCTTGATATTGCAAAGGTTGATCAGGAACCTCGTGCTGAGGGTCGCACTTTGCAGATGTTGCTTGTGCCACGCAAGTAGGCATTGTCTTTCTGGCTCAAAAATTTTTAATTTTCGTTGCTTGCCTTTTTGAAAGAACTAGGGCAAGTTACGGGATGCTTTTTGCTTGCAGTGTCGTCGTGCGAAATTGCCATGCGCGATTGTCGTACCATGCCCGCTGTTGAGCAAGAGGTACATCGTTTACGTTGTCTGTGTGAGGCGCGTATGCTATCGCATGCGCTGCCAAACGATTTTTAAGGAGTGATTCATGCCTAAGATCAAAACTCGGCGCGCAGCTGCCAAGCGTTTTGAGGTGACAGGAAGTGGCAAGTTTAAGCGTCGTCGCCAGAATTTGCGTCACATTCTGACCAAGAAGAGCGCGAAGCGTAAGATGCGCCTTGGGCAATCTACATTGGTGGACAGCACCAACGAAAAAGCTGTCCGTCGTATGTTGCCTAACATGTAATGTGACGGGTTCTTTGTAACAGCGTCAAAGCGAACAAGGCCAAGGAGCTTGAAATTCCGTTGGGCAGTATGAATGCGGATTGCACATATTTATGTGCCATACTGTTTCCCTGTAAATGTGTCTTGAGATGCGTGCATATGCGTCTCTACGTGCATAATTGAGGATGCTTCGTGACTTGTTAATCAGTGTCTTTTTCCATCAAGCTGGCATGATCTCCGCCTCGCTTGATGCTATCTGGAGGTTTTTCCATGCGTGTAAAGCGAGGTCTTGCCGCCCATCGTCGGCATAAGAAATATTTGGCCATGGCCAAGGGTTTTCGTGGTGGTCGCAGTCGTTTGTATCGCACTGCCCGTGAAGCTGTAGAACGTTCCTTGCAGTACGCCTATATCGGGCGTAAGTTGCGTAAGCGTGATTTCCGTAAATTATGGATTTTGCGTATTAACGCTGGCGCCCGTACACACGGTCTTTCTTACAGCCGTTTCATGCACGGCCTGCAAAAAGCGCAGGTTCTTGTGAACCGCAAAATGTTGGCTGATATGGCAGTGCATGCCAAGGAAGATTTTGGCAAGTTGGTCGAATTGGCCAAGAGCGCGCTGAAATAGTTTTTTGTGCAGGGGTGTTTCATTATATGAGGGCATCCCTGCCAGAAAAATTTTTATTTAAGTTCTATCATTAACAGACTGCAAAGCCTGAGGCTCACGTAAACGAGACTGCCCCCTTTCTTCGCCTTGGGGAGAGGGGTCGGTATATTCTCTTTTCTTATGAATTTCATTTCTCATACGTGTGGCATATGCATGCGAGAGCACGGGCTGTGCGCAAAGGAATAGCATGAATCTTCTGAGTGCGTTGGAAAGCCTAGTTTCAAAATTTCAAGAGGGGCTTGACCCCATTTCTTCTCTTTCTGAATTGGAAGCCTTGCGAATAGAATTTTTAGGGCGCAAGGGCAGTATGGCGCAGATTATGAGTGCGTTGCCCCAGCTTGATCCGACAGAAAGGCCAGCGGTTGGACAAAAAGCCAACGAAATTAAAAATATTCTCAACGACCTTTTTGAGGGCAAACAGAACGCTCTCCAAGCTGCCGCGGAGGCCGCCTCTCTTGCGCGCTTTGATCCCACACTTCCCGCTCGTGCGCCGTGGCACGGCTCCTTGCATCCCACCACCATGGTTATGGAAGAAATTTGTCAAATTTTCACAAAGCTTGGTTATGACATCATGTCCGGCCCAGAAGTGGAGACGGACTATCATAATTTTGAAGCTTTGAACTTGCCGCCGGAGCATCCTGCGCGCGATATGCAAGATACGCTCTATGTATCCGATTCTGTTGTCATGCGCACACACACATCGCCTGTGCAAATTCGCACCATGCTTTCGCGCCGCCCCCCTCTTGCCATCATCGCACCGGGTAAGGTGTATCGTCGGGACTCTGACATTACACATACGCCCATGTTCCACCAAGTGGAAGGACTCTTGGTCGATCGACATGTGAGTATGGCCGATTTGCGCGGCACGCTGACCGCCTTTATGCGCGGCGTCTTTGGCCCTGAAACGAAGGTGCGTTTCCGTCCGAGCTTTTTCCCCTTTACGGAACCGTCTGCTGAGGCGGATATTTCTTGCTGCCTGTGTGGTGGCAAGGGGCATGTGGGCGCGGACATGTGTCGCGTGTGTAAGGGAACAGGCTGGGTTGAGATTTTAGGCTGTGGCATGGTGGACCCTGCTGTCTTTGAGGCGGTGGGCTATGACCCTGAAACCTATACAGGATTTGCCTTTGGACTTGGCGTGGAGCGCGTTGCCATGCTCAAGTATGGTATTGGCGATTTACGGATGTTTTTTGAAAATGATGTGCGTTTTTTATCGCAATTTATGTAGCATTCTTGCATTTTGCACGCTCATTGTCGTTGCTGCTCTGCCAATGGCATTCGCAGTTGCGATACCAGTGGCAACAGTTGTGCACGCCGCTCCCTCTACAGGGCTTGAGGGCGGTCAGCGTCATAGCTACGGCCCCGGCGTGGAAAGCAAGCAAGAGAAGCGCCTCATGAGCGGTGGCATGGTGGATGCCTACGGCAATCCTATTGTGCCGGAGGAAGAGGAGCGCGCTCCGCGGGAGCGCTTGCGCTCCGGCGCGTATGGTGGGGAGAGAACAGTGTCCCCGGAGTTATCGCGCCCACTTCCGGATGTGCCAAGTGACGACACATTGTGGAATTTTTAAATATACGACTGTAGAAAGGTTTTTGCGATGTTATTGAGCATAAAATGGCTTCGGGAATTTGTTCCCTTTGAGGGCACCGCCGAGGAACTTGGACAAAAGCTAACCATGCTTGGTCTGGAATTGGAAGAAATTGTTGACCCCTTTGAAAGTATTGCGCCCATTGTTATCGGTCATGTGGTGTCGTGCGAGCGCCATCCCGAGGCAGACAAGCTTTCTGTGTGTAAGGTAGATGTGGGGCAAGAGGCTCCTTTAGATATTGTGTGCGGGGCGCCGAACGTGGCACAGGGGCAGAAAGTACCTGTGGCACTTGTGGGGACAATCATGCCCGGCGGCTTGCTTATTAAAAAGGCAAAGCTACGCGGTCAGCCTTCCATGGGGATGATTTGCTCTGAACGGGAACTGGGTCTCTCAGAAGACCACAGCGGCATCATGGTGCTTTCGGCTGATGCGCCCACAGGCCAGCTTTTTGTTGATTATTTTGACCTTGACCGTGAAGTGCTCAATATCAGTATTACGCCGAACCGCGCGGATTGTATGTCTGTGCTTGGTCTTGCGCGTGAAGTCGCCCTTGCGTGCGACTTGCCCTTGACGCTGCCCGCCTTTACACTGGAGGAACAAGGTTCAGACGCGTCGGGCGCGGTGAGCATCGACATTGCCGACGCTACACAGTGCCCCTTGTATCAAGGGCGTTTGCTGGACAATGTGACCATCGGCCCATCTCCTGCGCATATTCGTTATCGTCTCCACGCAGTGGGTGTGCGTCCTATTTCTAATATTGTGGACGTGACAAACTATGTCCTCATGGAGTGCGGACAACCCCTCCATGCTTTTGACAGCGCAAAAATTCGCGACGCACGCATTGGTATTGCACTGGCATCGGAAGGCGAAAAGGTGACGACCCTTGACGGTCAAGAGCGCACATTGACGGCGCACGACCTCACCATCCGCGACGGTCAAGGTGCTGTGGCGCTTGCCGGAGTCATGGGCGGGCTTGAGTCAGAAATTACGGAAGAGTCCAACTCTGTGTTCTTGGAAAGCGCTGTGTTTCGTCCTGCGAGTATTCGTAAAACATCGCGTCGTTTGGGACTTTCCAGTGAGGCGTCCTATCGCTTTGAACGCGGTGTTGACCATGTGGGCAACACATGGGCTATGAACCGCGCGGCGGCGCTCATGGCAGAGCTCTCCGGCGGCAGTGTGCGTCCGGGGGTGTGTAAGTCAGAGCCACAGCCGTGGCAGGCGCCTTCCATGATATTCCGCTTGCAGCGCGCAAATGCACTTTTAGGGCTTGAGCTGACA
>CAYJGA010000061.1:0-4356 GCA_964369255.1 uncultured Desulfovibrionaceae bacterium | reverse complement strand
GCGTTCTCACAAAGATTGGCTGCACTGTGGATAAGAGCGATGCGTCCTGCTGGCGCGTGCTTGGCCCTTCGTGGCGCTGTGACATGGGGCGCGAGGCGGATCTTATTGAAGAAGTGGGGCGTGTGTACGGTCTCGACCGTATTGAGCCTGTGTTGCCTGTGGTGCGTCATCATGTGGACGAGGCGGGCAAGCCTGAAAGTACCTTTGCTTTTTGGTCGCGTATTAAGGCGTGGGCGTCTGGCTTGGGTTTGAACGAGGCTGTGAATTATAGCTTTGTGGGTCACAAGGACTTAGACTTCTTAAGTTTACCGCAAGACAACCGCGTTTCTATCATCAATCCGCTTTCGTCGGAGCAGGACGCCTTACGCACGAGCCTCGCTCCCGGTCTTTTGCAAAATGTGCGTCATAATAGGGCACAAGGCAATGCGGGTGTACGTCTTTTTGAGTTGGCACACGTCTTTTTTGCAGACAGCGCGTCGGAAACGACAGCCACAGAATTTGGTCGCCTCGGTCTTTTGTTGCATGGCGCGCGTTTTGATGGTATGTGGCCTCAGGTGGATGGAGAAGCAGACTATTCTGACTTGAAGGGCATAGTGGAACATTTGTGCGCTGCCCTGCATCTTGGTGAAGCGACGTACACGCAAACAGAAGCGCATCCCTTCCTTGCGCCCAGTGTACAAATTACAGTGCAAGGGCAAGAACTCGGTGTCATGGGCATGGTTCAATCGGGTTTGGCGGACGCTTTCCATGCACAAAAGCCTATATGGCTTGCAGAAATTGACCTTGACAGATTACGCGTCTTGGCCGATGCTGCGCAGATTTCTTTTAAGGCCTTGGCAAGCTTTCCGCCTGTACGCCGCGATATAACTGTCATGGCTGAGACGACATTGCGCGTCGGTCATGTGCTTGAGCATGTGCGCGGCATGAAATTGTCTTTGTTTGAAGATATTGGCCTTATTGATATGTTTGAACCGGAAGAAGGTGGCTGCAATGCCACGTATCGCCTTACGTTCCGTCATGCTTCGCGTACCTTAAAGGACGCCGAGGTGGATAAGGAAAAGGACAAGATTGTCCAATCCTTAGTGAAGGCGTTGAATGTTCGCGTTTAGGAGCAAAATATTTTGCCATGTGGGGGGCTTGTGTCCAAGCCCCTTTTCTCAACAGTTCTCATAGCGACGAGGAAAATATGGCTGAAAAAACGTACCGCATTGGTGAAGTCGCCGAGCGACTTCACTTGAAGAGTTATGTCTTACGCTTTTGGGAAACGGAGTTTTCTCAGCTCACGCCCCTGCGCACTGATAAGGGGCAGCGTTTGTACACGGAAGCACATGTGACATTGTTAAAGCATATAAAGCGCTTGTTGCATGAGCAAGGTATGACCATTGACGGTGCACGACGTATACTACAAGAAGAAATAAATCGTGTTCAGGACGATTATAAGCGCGTAGGAGCGTCTGGAATGCATGAGGCCACTGTGTCCGGAGATGATATGGATGACTTTGCCGACGAGCAAGAGGACGTCCTCTCCGGTGCATTGGGAAATGTGCCTGATAATCATGACTCGATCGTTCAGGCTTTACAGGAACAACTCATTCAAGAGCAGAATAAAAAGGAGCAGGCTGTTCGGGATATTATTCGACAGCAGCTTGTGCGCGAGCAGGCCTTTGTGCGCGAACTGAAGAAAGAGTTGCTTTCTATTCGGCAGATATTGGTGCCATCTGAGGAGTAAGTACCATGATTTTATCGCCTTCATTGTTGAGTGCTGATTTTGCGCATCTGGATCGAGAACTGAAAGATGTGGAAAGTGCTGGAGTGCCGTGGATTCATCTCGATGTGATGGACGGCAACTTTGTTCCTAATATTACCTTTGGCCCGCCTGTGATTGCGTCTTTGCGCGCATGTAGCAGGCTTTTTTTTGACGTGCACTTGATGGTGGAAGCGCCGGAGCGCTATATTTCTGATTTCCATAAGGCCGGCGCAGATATGCTTGTGGTGCATGCAGAGGCGACGCGTCATTTGCAGCGTACCCTTGTGCAAATCCGCGAGTGTGGCATACAAGCGGGTGTGGCATTAAATCCTGCAACCCCCTTGCATGTTTTGGAATATGTACTCGATGATGTGGATATGATTTTGCTTATGAGCGTCAATCCGGGGTTTTCGGGTCAGCGTTTTATTCCTGCAACATATGAAAAGGTACGCGCCTTGCGTGCCATGCTTGCAGGGCGAGAAAGCGTGCGCATTCAAGTGGATGGCGGCGTGGATCCACACAATATTGCAACGCTTATAGATTGCGGGGCGGATGTGCTTGTTTCTGGTTCTGCCTTTTTTTCTCAACCCCCCTATGCACAACGTTATCAAGACTTTGTGGCGGCAGCGGCGCTGGCAACACGCCAGACAGTCTAGGTTTTTATTCGGGAGATACGACATGATAGATCGTAAGGAATTGGCACATGCGGTGCGTTTTTTATCCACAGACGCCATTGAAAAGGCACAGTCCGGACACCCCGGGGCGCCCATGGGCATGGCTGACATGGCAGAAGCTTTGTGGCGTCATCATTTAAAGCATAACCCGAGCAATCCCCAATGGGTTGACAGGGATCGCTTTGTGCTCTCCAACGGACATGCGTCCATGCTGCTGTATGCTTTGCTGCATTTGACCGGGTACGATGTGACCATGGATGATATCCGTGATTTTCGCACACTGAACTCAAAAACCCCCGGTCACCCCGAATATGGAAAGACTCCCGGCATTGAAACGACGACGGGGCCATTGGGGCAGGGCATTGCCACTGCTGTGGGTATGGCGCTCGCAGAGCGTCACTTGGCTGCGCGTTTTAATCGTCCAAGCTTTGATGTGGTCGACCACAATACCTACGTCTTCTTGGGCGATGGCTGCATGATGGAGGGGGTGAGTTACGAGGCATGTTCACTGGCGGGGACGCTTGGTCTTCATAAACTGGTGGCGCTGTACGACGCCAATGATATTTCTATTGATGGGAATATTTCCGGCTGGTTTGATGAAGATGTATCGGGGCGTTTCGTTGCCGCTGGTTGGAATGTGCTTGGCCCCATTGACGGGCACGACGCCGCCGCCTTGGATGCGGCGCTGCAAACAGCCTACGACAGCACGCGTGCGTCTTCCGGAAAACCAACGCTTATTATTTGTAAGACACATATAGGTCATGGCGCGCCGAATAAGGTGGACAGCGCCTCGTGTCACGGCGCTCCCTTGGGCGCAGAGGAAATTCGCGCCGCCCGTGAGGCTCTTGGCTGGTCTGCACCTGCCTTTCAGATTCCACAAGATGTTGCCGAGGCATGGGACGCTCGTGTGGCAGGTGCCAAGGCAGAGGATGCGTGGAATGCGCTCTTCGCAGGATATGAAGCACAATATGCTGACTTGGCAAAGGAATTTAAGCGCACCATGGCCGGTGAATTGCCGGAGGCGTGGGACAGCACTGTTGCCGCCGCGTTGCAACGATGTACAGAAGCGGGCGAAAGCATCGCCACACGCATAGCATCGCAAAAGGCATTGCAAGCGCTTGGTGAAGTTTTGCCGGAGCTTGTGGGCGGTTCTGCGGATTTGACTGGCTCCGTGGGCACATTTACGTCCCATTCTAAGGCCATAGCGCGTGATGATTATGCGGGCAACTATGTATATTATGGTGTGCGTGAATTTGCCATGGGCGCTATGATGAACGGAATGGCCTTGCATGGCGGCGTGTTGCCCTATGCGGGGACATTTATGATGTTTTCCGATTATGCAAAAAATGCCATACGCTTATCAGCGCTCATGGGTGTGCGCCTTGTGTGGGTGTTGACGCACGACTCCATCGGCGTCGGAGAAGACGGCCCCACGCACCAGCCCATCGAACATGTGCCTTCGTTGCGCATGATGCCCGGAGTGCGTGTGTGGCGTCCGTGCGATACTGTGGAAACATGCGTGGCATGGAAGTGCGCTGTGGAGTGTAAGGATCATCCGCATTGCTTGTCTTTATCGCGTCAAAACCTTCCATTTGTGGAAAGAAGCGCGGAGCAAATGGCATTCGTGGAGAAGGGCGGGTATATTCTGCGCGATTGCGCAGGCACGCCGGACGTCATTCTCATTGCGACGGGTTCCGAAGTGGACTTGGCTCTGGATGCTGCAAAGGTGTTGGCGGAGGCAGGACGCGCAGTTCGTGTAGTGTCCATGCCATGCACGGAAGTGTTTGACGCACAAGATGCCGCCTATCGTGAAAGTGTTTTGCCCCGTTCTGTACGTGTTCGAGTGGCTATTGAGGCGTCGGCAAGCGACTACTGGTATAAGTATGTTGGGCTTGACGGAGCCGTGGTAGGTATGACAAGTTATGGTGCGTCTGC
>CAYJGA010000060.1:0-8869 GCA_964369255.1 uncultured Desulfovibrionaceae bacterium | reverse complement strand
CAATGATAAAACCACGGAAGCCTCTGTGGATAATGTCACACGCATGCAGGCCACAAAGGGTGACGTGAACGTTTCCGCCACGGACGAAACCTTTGTGCTTGCCATTGGCGCTGGCCTTGGCGCAGCGCCCGGCGGCGACGGCGGCGCAGGCACCCTCATGGGCAATATCCAGAAGGCAGACACCATCGCCTTTATTGCCAACAGTAATTTGACCGTAGACCAAGGCGCCGTGGATGTGACAAGCAACCGCGACCTCTTTATGATAACCGTGGCAGGCGGCGGCGGTATCGGCGGCGGCACGGGCGTGGGCATTTCTGTGAGCATCAATTACTTTAGCGGCAACACGGAAGCCTATGTGAAGAACAGCCCCATTAAGGCGGCTGGGGATGTGAGCGTGCGCGCTGTGAGCGGCACCACCGACGAAGCCGCCATCCATATTGATGAAGACACGCCGGGCGAGAGCGGTATTAAAGAAGTGGACGGCGCCTTCAGCCTTGGTGGGTATAACCTCATCAGCGTGGGCGCCAGTGCGGGCGTTGCCACGGACGGCTATGGCGGCGCGGGCGCTATTGTTCTTAATATTGTTGACGGCGACACGAAGGCCTATATTGAAGGCGAGAGCGAAGCACTCCCTGCGGCAGTGAATGTGGGCGGCGATGTTATTGTACAATCCATCAATCAATTTGGTGTGCTGTCCATTGGCGGCGCCTTGGGCGTGGGTTTGAAAGATTCTGGCGACACGGAAGAGGATCCGCTTGATCCCGGCGATGTGCTCGATCCGGGTAGTGCTCAGGGCGGCGCTCAGGGCGGCTCTCAGGGGGGCGGCTCTCAAGTCGGTGAAGAAGACGAAGGTGCAGGCGCCGCAGGTGGCATATTCTCCATGAATATCGTGTTGTCCGAATCCATCGCCTATGCAAAGTATGTGAATATTGCGGGAACGAAGCCAAAGAACGAAACAGACGTTCTTGTGACAGCCCTTTCCACACAAAATATCTTGGCTCTTGCGGGCGCCGTGGCAGGCACAGCAGGCGAACACGCCCTTGCCATGACCATTTCGTCCAACGTCATTGCCACGGGCACGGGCGCATCCCTTGATTATGCAGAAGTGGACGCCAACACCCTCGCGGTGAAGGCAGGCAACGAAGCCACCATCCTTTCCCTTGCCGGCGGCATCAGCGCGTCCAGAGGCAGCAACGTGGCAGGTGCCGTGGCGGTGAACGTCATTGCAGGTGTGGATATGCCAGACCTTGACGTGGAAACCATTGACGGCGACGCGCTCAAAGATTTTGACATTGGCACTGCCCTAAGGTCAGAAGCCAATGAAGACGGTGAGCAAGAAGAGCTTGGCAACATGGATGTGTCCGCCACGGTGAACAATTCCATCATTACCCTGCACGGCGAAACGGACGCCTGCATGCAAGTGCTGGCAGAGACGTCCACGCTCATCATGTCGGTGGCGGCTGGCGTGAGCCTTGCCGTGACGGACTCCCACCAAGAGACACCCAATGCCGAAGTGTCCAAGAGCAGTACGGGTCTTGCGGGTTCCGTGTCTGTGAACGTGATTACGCGCACGGTGACGGCAGCAGTGCAAAACAGCGATCTGACCCTTGCGGGCAAGCTCAGCATTGTGGCACGCGACCATAAGTTGGACGCGGACTTTAGCGGCAGTCGTATCTTGGCTGTTTCCGGTCAAGTGGGCGTGTCCTTTGGCGGTTCGCAAATGGGCGCCGCCCTTGGCGGCAACTATATCGGCGGCGATGTGACCGCAGGCCTTTTGAACAGCTCGCTGGCTACCAGTGGCACGGCGAATGCAGCCACCGACGGCCTTGATGTGCACGCGTCATCCAAGGGCTTTATTTTGAGCATCAACGCCGCTGTTGCTGTGGCGCTCGATTTAGCCACGGACAGTTCGCAATCCAGTTCTTCCGGCGAGAAGGCAGCCAGCGCCACCCTTGGCGTCAATGTCATCAATAAGGACGTGAAGGCGATTATTGAAAGCACGGGCGTGAAAAAGAACATTTCCACGCACGGCCCCATTTCTGTGCGTGCTGTGGATACTTCCGAAATTATTGGCATAGCCAGCGCCATTGCCATTGCTGTGAACCTTGACCCCTCCAAGCAAACGACGCCCCTTGCGGGCGCCCTTGCCCTTAATGTCATTACGACAGAACAGCTCGTGCGCGTCAACAATGTGAGCCTTATCGCCAGCGCCGGAGACATTGAAACCTATGCCAAGTCATCGGCAAATATTTCGGCCATCAACTTGACGGTCGCAGGCTCCACCTTGGCCTTAAATCCCAATATTGTGGTGAACAATACCACCATTGACGTGGATAACAGCCATATGGAAGCCAAGAACGGCAATGTTTCCATAACGGCCTCACAGGCGGTGACGGAGAGCTTCGCCCAAAACCTCATGAACTGGATTGCCAAGACCTTCTCCGATGACGAGGCTGAAGCGAAGAACGCTTATAATGATTTTGTAAAAAAGATGACGCCTGAAGGCACTTCGTCCACGGATATTTTCTCCAACAATATCTTCTCCCTCAACATAAACCTTGGAATATCCACGGCGGGGACGAACTTCGGCGGCGGTTTTGCGGCGAATGTGGTTGTGTCTAATGTGCATGCCCTTGTGAACAACACCACGCTTGTGGCGCGTGATGTAAACATAAGCACGGAAAACCGCGCTAAAATCTCGGCGCTCATGGGCGGTGTCACGGCAAGCACGGGGGGCACCAGTGTCAACCTCGTCATTGCGTCCAACAATGTCATCGCCACGGCGAAGTCAGAAGTGGAGAACACAGATTTTGACGCCGGCGGCAATATCAGCGTGAAGTCGGACAATTATGCCGAAATTTTCACCGCGTCATTGTCACTTGCGGCGGCAAGAGAGTCTGCCGTGAGTGCCTTTGTGGGTGCCAATGTTATCGTGGTGGACAGTGTCGCCACTGTCACAAGCACCACGGGCGTCCATACCATGGACGCAGGCGGCGCCATTGCTGTACAAGCCTCTGATTTCTCACGCATCATGGCCTTCTCCATCGCCGCTTCCGCTTCCTTGAAGGGAAGCGCCGGAGGCATTGCCAACAATACCTCTGTCATTGCAGGCGCAGTGCATGCGGGTATTACGGGCATGTCCAGTGTGAGCGCAGGCGGAAGCCTTTCTGTACAAGCCCTTTCCCAGTCGCAAATTGTTAATCTTTCCGTGGGTCTTGCTGTGGGTGGCAGTGGCGCTCTTGCCTTGCAAGGCACCTTTGCGCAAAATGTGCTTGTGCGCAGTGTGCTGGCAGAATTGAACACCATTGATATTGTTACTGTGGGCGGCGACCTTGTGGTCAATGCGCAGGAAAATAAGACTGCGACCGTCGTGAAGCGCATCGAGCACATGATTAAAACTCTTGCAGGTGTTGAAGCTATAGATACCAGCCAACTGTCCGGCGGCTCCGGTGATACGGGGGTGGGCGTCAACTCCGGCAATGTGAGCGTGGACGCGGACGATACAGATGAAGGCAAGCGAAGCTTTAATGTGAACGAGGCCTTATGGGGCTTTGGCAGTGGCATCTACTCCCTCGTGGTGGGCATAAGCGCCACAGGCTCCGGCAATGCGGCGGCGGCGGGTATCAACTTTAACTGGTTGCAACGCAGTACGCAAGCATTTGTAAACAATATCGGAAGTCTGCGCTTTACGGACAGTGGCACAAAATCCAGCACCATGTCAGTGACAGCCACATCCAGCGCGGCGGCCTTTGGCGGTTCGCTGACGGCTGCCGGCTCTACGGACAGCGCAGGCGCAGCCGGCGGCGTGGTGGTCAATGTGCTGAACAACGACGCCAAGGCCACGGTGGAAAATACCTCCGTGGGCGGCTGGGACGGCACGGAGTTCAACGCCGATTACTTGGGCAAGGTCTCCATTGTCACCACCAATAATTCTGGCGCCGTGGCGCTTGGTGTGGCAGTGGGTGCCAGCGCCGCCGCAGGCGGTGCGGGCGCCATATTCACGCTGAACCTTGGCATGAGTAAGTCGCAAAGCCTTGACCTGACAGAATTTAGAAATCAGGACGCGGACGCGCGCGAGGCAGAGGCGGAAGGCTTGTACACAAGCTATGCGTCCAGTGCCAGTAAAGACGGCGCAAGCCCCTATGTGGACGGCGGGAGCAAGAGCGAAGCAGAGCTTGGCGGTGAGTCCGCCGAGGCCGGACTTGTGGGCGTGGAATTGCATTCCAGCGGCGCCTTGGTCATTTCTGCAAAGCAACAAAGTACGCTTATTTCCATGGGCTTGGCTGTGGGCGCTTCGTCCCAATTTGGCGTGTCCGGCGTGGTGGCCTTAAACCTCCTTTCTGCCAATTCCGTCGCCCATATCAGCAACATAACATCTGGGAAAAGCAGCGACATCACCGCAGGCTCCATTGATGCCAATGCCCTCACAAGCGGCGACATTTGGGCATTCCTCATTTCTGTGGCGGGCAGCGGACAAGCAAGCGGCGCAGGCACCTTTGCTTTGAGCCGTGTGGGCGGCAGCGCGCAAGTGCTTCTGAACGCGTCTGAACTCAACGCCACCAACGGTGACTTGAAAGCCACTGCCGAAGGCGCGGCCTATATGATTACCGTGGCGCTTGCCGTGGCAGGTGCGGGCACGGGCGCAGGCGCAGGGGCTGTGGCAGTGGCCTTTGCAGGGACAAATGTGCTTGCCGATGTGAATGCAACTATCATCGATGTGCACGGCGACTTGCTCGCCCGTGCCACCAATACCGCCGTCGTCCTCACCACGTCCTTTGGTATAGCAGGCGCAGGCGTGGGCGCAGGCGCAGGCGGCACGGCGGTCAACCTCTCCGCATGGGGCGATGCCGCGGCCTTTGACCCGGCTACGCAGGCAAACACCGGTGCCTCCTCCAAGAGCACAGGGGATATGATGTCCTCCGTGGCGGATATGGATGCCGGAAAGAAGAAGAGCGGCTTTGCCACACGCGCCACCGTGACGGGCGACACCATCACTGTGGATGGTCATGGCAGTGTAGAATCGGCTTTAAAGCGCACCACGGATTCTATCATCGTGGAAGCCAATAATCTCTCGGTCTTTGTGGCCTTGCTCGTGGTGGGCGCAGGTTCAGGCACAGGTGCAGGCGCGGGCGGTTTTGTCATGAATATTCTTGACGCCACCTCCGAAGCGGCGCTGACGGTCAACACAAGCCTCACCGCACCCACTAATAGGGGCAACAGCGACGGCGTGTTCGTCTACGCACAAAATAGGGTGAAGCTGTGGGCAACCATGGCAGCCATTGCGGGTGCCGGTGTGGGTTCCGGCACGGGCGCCTTGGCGCTGAACTACGGCGACGCCAGCAGTGTTGCGACCATTGCAGGTGGCGCAGGTGGCGCAGGCGGCACAGGCGCCACATTGAACGCGTCTGACGTGGTCGTGCGCTCTGAGTCCGAAGCCGATGCCTACGCGCTGGCTCTTGCCATTGCCGGCTCAGGTGTGGGCGCAGGCGTGGGCACCTTTGCCGTCAACGCGCTGGAAAATGGCAGCGTGGCACGTATCTTAGGCAATACCGACACCAAACGCTTTACCATAAATGCGGATGATGTGGACGTAAAAACCCTCATGGATTCCGTCATCGTGGCGGGGACTGTGGGTATCGCAGGTTCTGGCGTCGGTGCCGGCGGCGGTTCCTTGAGCATCAACGTGGGCGTGAGAAGCGCCGATGAATTGGCGAACATTGCCGAAACGTCAAGTACGGTGGAATCTGAAAACAGAACCCTGAAGGGTCTTGAAGAAAATGTCACCTATGGCGTGAGCAAGTCTGGCGATATGATTACACTGCTGGGTGAAAAAGGAAAGGCCGTTTCCATAGGCACGTCCGGCGTGGAGACGGACACGCACTATCTGACTTACAGACATGCGGACGGCGGCGAAAGCTTGTATTCCTTCACCAAGAGCGCTATTTCCGGCGGCAAAATCAATTTTGCTGCCATGACCCTTGAGCGCGGTGTGGCTGCGGACTTCACAAACCTTGACGACGTCACCCTGACCTACAGCAGCGATAAGTACGGCGCGCCGACCTATGTGTCTGACAGCGTTTCTGAAGTGGCCTCCTCTTCCGCCTATGTGCAAAACGTCATCATGACGGCGGACAGCGTGAATGTGGAAGCCCTCTCCAACCGCAAGACCGTGACCATTTCCACAGGTGTGGCAGGTGCCGGCGCAGGTTCGGGCTATGGCTCCATGGCGGTGTCGGTGAGCAATAATCTCACGCAGGCACTCATTGACAACAGCAGACTCACAGTGGTGGGCGGCGACATCAGCGTCAAAGCCGACAATAAGAGCAAGTCCTATACCATCGCAGGCGCGGCTGCCGGAGCGCTCTTCGGCGCGGGCAGTGCCTCTGTGACGGTGACGGTGGATTCCGGCAAGACCATCGCCAAGATGGAAGACAGCACTGTGACGAATGCGCAGAATGTAGATGTGACATCCCATGCCAGCATGGATATCTTCAGCCTCACCTTTGCGGCGGCGGCAGCCCTTGGCTCCGGCGCAGGTTCCGTGGCGGTGAACGTCATGGGCGGCTCTGTGCAAGCGGACATCGTGGGCGGTAATATCACCGCCACGGGCACCGTGAGCACCCTTGCGGAATTTGCGAAGCCCACAGCCGATGCAAACTTTAAGCTGACCGGCATTCTTGGCGCTGATAAGAAGAACGACGATTTTAATTCTCTTCTGGCTGAAGGCGACAGCAAGCTGGGCAAAGTTCAGACAGACGCACGTAGCAGCAAGGGCGCAGGCAAGAAGGATAGCGCAAACCTCACCACAGAAAATGATGTGGACGCAGGCTTTGCAGACGCGTTTCAGGCCAGCGGCATCTTGTCCATCGCCTTGTCCGTCGCCGCAGGTGCAGGCGCAGGTTCCGGCGCCATTTCCACCAATGTTCTCACGGGTGACGTGTCGTCCAGTGTGACCGGTGCCACCATTACGGCGAATACGGTGTCCTTTGAATCCCATATGCTCACGGCTGTCCAGTCCTTTGTGGCGGCGGCAACGGGCGGCATAGGCTTTGCGGGTGCCATTTCCGTCAACGTGATAGCAGGCGCCACAAGCACGACGGTCACAGGCAGCACCATCACCACCACAGCAGAAACAAGCGCCACTTCTTATGTGAAGGCCAAGCAGGATATGACCATCTTCTCCATGGTGGGCAGTGTGTCCAGCGGGGCGGGCGTTGCCGCAGGTTTGGCGGTGAACTCCATTTCCAGCCATGTGACGGCAGGCGTGAGTAATAGTACCATCGCAGGCGCCGCCAGCAAGAACATGACACTGACGGTGCAGGCTGACCGCCTTAACAGGGTGAACAGTTACGGCGTAGGCATGGCAGTGGGCTTTGTGAGTGTGGCGGGCGGCATGGCCATCAACCATATGTATGGCAACACGCAGGCCTATATTTCCGGCACAAGTACGGTGCGTAACTTGGCTGCCTTGAATGTCAACGCCCTTGAAACGGTGCGCTCCATTGCTGTGGGCGTACAAGCGGCGGCTGCCAGCTTTGCAGCCTCCATGGGCTTCGCGGTGAGTGTGTCCGGCGGCACAGTGTCTTCCTATATTAAGGGCACGTCCGGTACGAAGGTCGCTCTTAACGATATTGGCACGGTGAACGTGAAGGCCAATTCCGATGTGGCCTTGGATATTGTGGGCATCGGCTTATCCGCAGGCATATTGGCTGTGGGTATGGTGACATCGAATATCATCATGAACAGTAATGTTTCCGCGTATATGGAGCATGTGTCCACGTCCAACGTGTCCACAGTCAACGTCCATGCCAATGCGGATTGGAATCTCTATGCCTTTACGCTGGCAGGCTCCGGCGGTCTTGCTGTGGCTGTTACTGCCGCCCACTCATCCGCCCACGCAGGGGGCACGGTCAAAGCGCATGTCTATGACGCAAGCTTCTTGAACTTACAAACCCTTGATGTGACATCCACGGCAACGCCCATCGTGAAAGCCTATACTGTGGTGCCTGTAACCATTGCCGCGGGCGCTGCGCTGGGTATTGCCCTTGCAAATACGTCCACGAACACGGCGCTTGAGGCGCATGCCACCGATGTCACCATGACCTATGGCGTCACAAACACGGCGAGAGCACAGGTCAATGTGCTGGCAGAAATGAAAAAGCCCACAGGCGGCTACAACTTACGCAGTGAAGCCCACGGGCTTGCCGCTGCCGCAGGTGTCGGTGTGGGCGGTTCCACCGCCAACGTGAGTAATACGTCGACGGTGAAGAGCTATGTGAGCAATATCACTTCCATAGCATTGAGAGGCTTGAGCGTTCAGGCCATCAATGAGGCCACGGCTCGCAGTCGCGCCACAGGCGTGGGCATTGCGGGTATTGCGGGCATTGGCATCTCGAAAACAAGCGTCACTTCCGACACCGAAACCTATGCCTATGTCCTCGGTGGCAGTGGCAGAACCACCACTATCCACGGTGACTTGACGGTGAATGCCTTCTCTAAGTTTACCTCGGATCAAAGGGGCGTTGCAGGGGCAGGCGCCATTGGCCTTGGCCTTGCGGCAGTGACGAGCGAACAAGACCTTGACGCCACCACAAAGAGCGGCATCGGGTATAACCCTTATAGTGACACTCACAATGGCGGCACCTTTACGGCAGAGAGTGTCTCCTTAAAGAGCAACAATGTCTTTGATATATCTCTGGAAAACTCCTCCGTTGCCGTGGCGCTTTTGAGCGGTTCCGGCGGGAAGACAGAGCTTGACGTCAACGCAAACACCTCTGCCACCGTGGGCAATAATGTGATCTTGACCACAACGACAGGGGAAATGCGCATTTTAAGCCTCAATGAGCTGTATCGCGACAGCAGCGGCAAT
>CAYJGA010000059.1:0-8920 GCA_964369255.1 uncultured Desulfovibrionaceae bacterium | reverse complement strand
CTAGGGTGCGCTGACTGCTCTCAGTGTGCCTAAAAAGCACCATGGGCAGCGTGGCATATGTTTGTGAGGCGTTAAAATACTTTTCCTTTGTTTCCCTGTCGCCGACAATAGAAAGCACCATGTCAAAGTCTTTTATGTCAATACCCTGATGGGGGGTGTAGGGGGTGTAGGTGCTGGGATGTCCGCGCATTTGACGGAAAATTTCCAGCACGCCCGCAGTGATGCCCGCAAGTTTTTTGTCCTTGCCCGTGTATTGGATGGGGTAATGCTCCGCAAAATAGCCCACATGTGTTTCGCGTGTGGTTTTTCTGAGGTATTCCGACTCCTTCAGCGTCACTTCATGCCCCAAGGCCAATGTATGCTTTTGCATATGCGTTTCGTAGAGCGCACGCAATTTGTCGGCGTCGTGCACCTGAGCTTGTTCAAGCGCTTTGTCGAGAACGGAGAGAAAATACATATTATTCGGTGTGGCGGCGAAATGCAACGCTTGCGTGCCTATGCTTGCGACAATTTGTTTGCCCTCGGGAAAATAGAAAGAATTGACCAAGTGAAACTGTGCGTGACTACTTAAATATGCTTCATGGCTGTCATAGAGAATATAACGCATCTGAATATTGCGCTCGAAAAGATAGGCGCTCAAAGCATTCTTAGCGGTGGTATTTGGGGCATAAATGGCCACGCTTTTATCTTGCAAGGCATTCTTGTCTTCGTGATAAATGTGCTTGTCGGCGTCTGTGACAAGAAAGAGCTCTGTGCCGGCGATGGCATTTTCTGAGAAAATCAAGTATTGTGAGCGTAGTGCAGAAGGCGCCAGCAGGGCAATGATATTCACTTCGTTGCGCTTACTCTGATCGATGGTGGCTTGCTCATTTGAGCCTACGGGCACAAAGCGCGCTGTGTGTTGCAAATAGGGTGCGAGTATATGGAAGAGTTCTTTTAAATATCTGTTTGAATTATACGTTGCGTTCAGCGTGCCCTTATTGGGGATGTAGGCAATACGCAATTCTGCCGGCGCTGTTGTGGCGCCCGCTTCTGTATGTACGCGTGCTGCTTGTGGTATGTTCGCTTGTGAGTTATCTGAGGCGCTGAAAGCGGAGGCAGGCGCAAGGAAGGCGAGGGCGACACAGAAGGAAAACGATACGAAACTGTCACAAAAGCGCCTTATGCGGGAGCCTTGTCTTACAAATAAGGCTGAGAAAAACATAAAAACTCCGTAATCCAAAAGACCTACAGGGGAAAAAGGTTTTACCCTGCAAAAAATACTGTGTTCCAAAGGCAGTGAAAGGCCGACGAAAAGTTACAAAGGAGGAGCTTTCTGTTGTCAAAATAACGTGCCTTGTTCGTAGAGTGACTACTTACTGGTATATTCCTAGCACGCCTGTTTTGCGAGTGTCAAACAAAAAAATATAGAAAAAATCAAAAAACTAAAAAATAGCCACTTAACGCTTGAATAAATGTGGTTTTTAGGTAAAAATACAGCATTGAGAGGCCTTTTCATTTTCTGCATCACTTGCAGCAAGCGCGCCATAAAACATCGTCAAACTGTGGGCTTTTCTTGCATCTTCCTCTGCCGGCATGCCTCTTCAAGTACAACACGCGCAAACCGACGCGCAAGGATACAAACGAATACGCGAACAAGTGCACGGACACGCAAAAAGCAAGAAAGCAAAAATAAATAAACACGCGCACGCACGCACAAGCCATACCCATACGGAGACTTATGACACATACTGCCCCCTACGCCGATCTCATACACATGCCGGAAGACACGCTCCTTGCCGGCGCAGAGGATTTGCGCCGCCGCGCCTTCGGAGACGACGTAAGCCTGTGCGCCATAATCAACGCCCGCAGCGGGCGTTGTCAAATGGACTGCCATTTCTGCGCCCAAAGTGGGCATTACGACAGCGGCGCCCCCACATTCCCCTTGCTCACGCATGCGCAGTTGCGCGCGCGCCTTGCCATGCTTGCGCCCTTCCCTATCCAACGCGTGGGCATTGTCACGAGCGGCGGCGCTCTTGCCCCTGAGGATGTGGAGCAGCTTGTCGCATTCTTTACGGAGATGTCAGGCACGGGCGAGAACGCCGCGAACAACGAAAGGAAGGGCGAGAACGGGGACGAGAACGAGAGCGAGCGCTGGCGCGGTCGCCTGTGCGCGTCGCTTGGTCGCCTCGACGCCCACGCCCTCCAACGATTGCGCGAGGCAGGGATTGTGCGCTATCACCACAATTTAGAAAGCAGCGAGGCCTTTTATCCGCGCATTTGCAGTACACAGTCATGGGAACAGCGACGAGACACTGTCACACGCGCTCATGTCGCGTCCATGTCCGTCTGCTGTGGTGGGATTTTTGGTCTTGGGGAGTCATGGGAGGAGCGCATATCCCTCGCCCTTGCGTTGAAAAGTATGGGGGTGCGCCATGTGCCCATGAACTTCTTGCACCCGCAAGCGGGGACGCCCCTTGCCTCACAAGCGCCCCTCTGCGCCGCCGAAGCGCTACGCATCATAGCAATATTTCGACACATCCTGCCGGAGGCCACGCTGCGCATTTGCGGCGGGGCGCGCCTTGTGCTTCAAGAGCGCCGCCCGCACATATTCGCCGCAGGTGCCAATGCACTCATGGTGGGCGACTATCTCACCACACAGGGCAAAACCATAGAGGACGACATAAGCATGATAGGAGCACTTGGCCTGAAGATAAGGGTGTAATAGCCTAAAAAAAACAGACGACTTGCAACATGTCGATTTTTAAGAACATTACTGAGAATAAAATCGTTGACAAAATTTCTCTGGTTTTCTAGGGTTGAGAATGATTATTGGAAAGACGAACAATGCTTTATTTGACGTATTTACTCAGGAGGTTTCCCATGATTGAAGTAGGCAAACTGGCACCGGACTTTACCGCAAAAGCGTATCAGAATGGTGAGTTTAAAGATGTTTCTCTCAAAGATTTTCGTGACAAGTGGGTATTTTTGTTCTTTTACCCCGGCGACTTCACCTTTGTCTGAGTCACCGAAGTTGCTGCAGTTGCAGCAAAAATTGATACATTCAACAACTTAGGCGTACAAGTCCTTGGCGTGAGTATGGACAGCGTTTTCGTTCACAAAATGTGGGACGAGCAAGAGATTTCCAAACTCATCGGCGAAAAAACCCCCTTCCCTCTTCTTTCCGACCCTTGCGCATATATCGGCAGACTCTACGGCGTCTTCTCCGAAGAAGGCCCCAAAAACCTGCGCGGCAGTTTCATCATTGACCCCAACGGCGTCGTCCAGAGCATGGAAGTCGTCGCTGCTCCCGTCGGACGTGATTTTGACGAAACCATCCGTCAAATTGAAGCGCACCAGCTTGTCTGCGCCACAAAGGGCTGCCAAGTTGCGCCCACCGCATGGAAGCCCGGCGCGCCTGTCCTTGAGCCATCACCCGAAATTGTTGGCAAGGTTGGGGAATTGTGGACTCCCTCCTTCTATTTCCGCAAAAAAAAGTAAAGCATTCTTAGGCGCTGTCTCTCAATAAAGAGACTTTTAAACGGCCTGTGGGGGGAAACTCTCTTAGAAAAAAAGTTTCCCCCCACAAAAAAATAAGATAAATCAATACTTACGCTTTGCCGGATGTTCCCATGACATTGCGGATTTTGTGAGCGACCATGTTGACGACGGCTTCACGCGCGGGGCTGAGGTAGCCGCGTGGATCGAATTGGTCGGGCTTTTCTGCCATAAATTTGCGGATAGAGGCAGTCATGGCAAGGCGAATGTCCGTATCGACATTGATTTTACACACGGCCATGCTTGCTGCCTTACGAAGCATATCTTCGGGCACACCGCGTGCATCACCTACGGCGCCGCCGTATTTATTGCACATTTCCACAAATTCTGCGGGGACGCTTGAGGCGCCGTGCAGAACCATGGGCACGCCGGGCAGCCCTGCGGCAATTTTTTCGAGGCGTGGGAAGTCAAGCTGTGCTTCGCCTTTGAACTTATAGGCGCCGTGGCTGGTGCCAATGGCGATGGCGAGAGAGTCGCAGCCTGTGCGCTCTACAAATTCCACAGCCTCATCGGGGTCGGTGTACACATGCACATCAGAGGACACATGCTCTTCGATGCCGGCAAGCGTGCCAAGTTCTGCTTCAACCCAAACGCCCTTATCATGGGCATAGTCAACCACTTGTTTTGTGAGCGCTATATTTTCCTCAAAAGGCAAGTGAGAACCGTCAATCATAACAGAAGTAAATCCGCCATCGATACAATCTTTGCACATTTCAAAGGTGGGGCCATGGTCAAGGTGTACAACAACAGGCACATCTGCTTCCAAAAGGGCGGCTTCCACAAGCTTCATGATATAAATTTGACCGGCATACTTACGCGCACCTGCGGACACTTGCAAAATCACAGGGGATTTTTCTTGTGCTGCGGCCTGCATAATGCCTTGAATAATTTCCATATTGTTGACGTTAAAACCGCCAATGGCAAAGCCTTCCTTATACGCGCGCTCAAACATGTCGCGTGGTCCGATCAATGGCATCTTTCGACTCCTTTTGAAGTAAACGTTGACAAAAAACATTCTACATACGTCAAAGCACTAACACAAAGCTCGCGGGAAGGGAAGCAAAAAATGATTTTCACAAAATATTGATTCACACCCTGCCGCTTTGGTTTTTAAAAGGCGTTTGAGGAAGATTTTTTTTCTTTTTCTTTTTTTTGGTTTTAGTTTTTTTCGTGGGGGGAATTTTTTTTTATACTTGGTCGATTACATGCAAAACAGCTCAAAAGTCATATTTGTCTTAGTTAAAGCTTTTAAGTAATCATACGTAAATGACGCAGAATAAGTAACTTACGCGCAGCACTTTTACTGGTGTTTTGCGCGCAGATGGTGTAGAGGTGTCGGTGGACAGGTACGGTTGTGGGGTTGATAATGAGTGCATCGAACAACCTTTAAAAGTTCACGATTGCCGTCAGAGAGTGAACAAGAGCTTTTAAAAAAGATATGTATGCTTTTATTAAAAAGCGTCAACTATCTGGTTAAACAGATATTTTTTGGAAATCTGACTCGCTTTGCGCATTCAATTCAAGTACTTTTTGAATTTTCCATCCGAAGGCGTCGATTGTTTATCCAAACCTCTTTCAAAAAAACTTTTTGGCCTTTACAAGACATTAGGCGCTGTCGTCAAATAGCGAATTTTCGTGTTATATCAAGGAAGATGAATTTATTTTTCGGGCGTGTATACAGACATACATAACCGAAAAGGCGCATTTGACGACAGCGCCTAGAATACTGCATACCTACAAAGGATTATTTTGGATGCTGAAAACCTTTTTCCTTGCTTTTTTTGCCATACTCTTCGCACATCCTGCACATGCCGCCGTGCGCGATTTTGAAGAGTATAGTATTGATGTGCCCGCCACATGGCGCGTCCATGAGGACGGCGTTTCCGTATCCTTGATGCAGAAAAACGAACAATGCGGCGTGGACATAGTTCTGGCACCCCACCAAAATGTGCCATTCCGTGAACTGTGTATTTTCTTCTATGAACGCCTGCGCGGGAAGGGTGCAAAGGGAGACGACAACGGCTTTTCCTTTATGTCTCAAAATGAATATGCCATTCCAAGCAGTGTCCGCCTGACCTTACAGGGCGAAAGGTTTTTAGTGGTGACAGCAAGCGGCAGTTGTCCGGAATTGCAGCAGGTGGCAAAAAGTCTTCGTATGAAGGCAGACGGCGCGCGCCCTTGGCCTGTTTTGCCGGATGTTCAGCTGCAACGCGATTTACCACGCTCCGCAGGCGATACGCCTGTTGATGTCGCCGAATAACCCGCAACAAACTATTTATATGAAAAAATATATTTCTCAAACAGGCATCGCCTTTGCGCAGCTCCATGTGTCTATTCTACTTGCGGGCTTCACGGGCATTCTTGGCAAACTTATCAGTGGCAGCGAAGGTATGCTTGTGTGGTATCGCATGGCTATGACCTTTGTGCTCCTATGGATTTTTTTATATGCCACAGGCAAGCTTGAGAAGGTCAGCTTGAAGGACGTGGGCAAAATCAGCGTTTCTGGTGTTCTGCTTTGCCTGCACTGGCTCTTTTTTTATGGCAGCATCAAGTTGTCAAATGTGTCCATTGGTGTCATATGCTTTTCGCTTTTGGGCTTTTTCACTGTCTTTTTAGAACCATTTGTCATGGGCACGCGTTTTTCATGGCGCGAGATGGCGTATAGTATCCTGTCTGTGGCGGGTGTGTGTTGTGTCTTTTCTTTTGACGCGCGCTACAGGCTTGGCATCATCGTCGGGGTCATCGCCGCGCTCCTGTGTGCTCTGTATGTGCTGAGTATGAAACGCTTGTGCGACACCTACAAGGCGCATACGACACTGCTCTGGCAGATGGGCGGCGGCGTAGCATTTTTAAGTCTCATCGCCCCGTTTTATATCAGCTATTTTCAAATTACCTACCTTATCCCCACTTGGGAGGATACCCTCCTGCTCCTGTGCCTGTCTGTTGTGTGCACCATTGGCATGAACCTCCTGCTCATTGAAAGTTTGCACACCATATCTGCGTTTACAGTCAACTTGAGCTTCAACCTTGAACCCGTGTACAGCATTGTCATTGCAATTCTTTTTATGGGGGAAGGAAGCGAGCTGAACTTTTCTTTCTACTTTGGCCTGAGCATAATTATGCTGTCCGTGGGCTTGCAGAGCTTGTGGGTTGTGCAGCAAAAAGGCGTGCCTAGCTGATGTCTTTGACGAATTTTGATGCACCTAGAGAAGCCGGTCGAAGACGCGACAATCCCGAACAGGCCGTTGAAAAGTTGATGTTGACAATCACATTCACAGTGCTTATCTCTATGTATCAAATCCGGAGGAATAAAATGGAAACAACAGATATTATCGCCTTAGTATGTGTGGGTGTGGCTGTGGGCTATGTAGCTTATACTCTTTATTTGAAGGCCAAGAAAGGCGGTTGCGGCTGCGGAAGCGGGGACGGTGGTTGCTGCGGCGGCGGGGATTCTGCCGGTTCCGGTCGCAAGTCCTTTCAAGGGGCAAATGGGGGGACAACTGGAGGCGGATGTTGCGGCGGTGCCGGGCATCAGACGCTTGGCGAGAAGCCGGGCGGCGATGCTGTGTCTGCCAAATCAGAATGCTGCTCAGGCCGTTGAGAAACGGCAATCTGCTGCGTAGGCGCTAAAAAAGCAAACAACGCATGTATGTCTATATAGACGGCGTTGCTTGCTTTTTTTCTTCCTTGCGGCGCACTTTTTTGGACTCCCCGTGCATTTGAACTTTTTCAACAGGCCGTGCTGCAATCCAATGTTCAAAGACACTCCACGCTTTGTCCGGCGCCTGCGTCGCGCATATTCAAAGCCTGTAAAAGCACGTTCACCCTCCTCTTTCGTCTTTACTTCAAGTATTTATATCGAAACACAAAGAGAAAAAGACGTCAGAATGACCGGAGCGCTTGTTCAGTCTCATTTTTTGAATGGCTCGCAGATTGACTTTTTGCGTAGAATGTGTCAGCATTTCAAATTGCGTTCCACTATATACGCCATTTTCAAGGAGTAATGTCGTGTTATTTAATTTAGAAAAAGAAAGTATGCCTCGCGAGGACATAGAGACTTTGCAACTGCGTCGCATGCAAGACTTGTGCACCCGCCTTTATGCGAATGTTCCTTTCTATAAAAAGCGTTTTGATGAGGCCGGTATAAAGCCAAAAGATATAAAGACGTTGAAGGATGTCGCGCGTCTTCCCTTTACAGAAAAGCAAGATATGCGAGACCATTATCCCTATGGTCTTTTTGCTGTGCCTCTTGAGCAGATTGTGCGCATTCATGCATCGAGCGGCACCACGGGCAAGGCCACAGTAGTGGGCTATACACAGCGCGACATTGAGAATTGGGCAGAAATGACAGCACGCAGTCTTGCGTGCACAGGCGCCACGGCGAAAGACTTTGTGCATATTGCCTATGGATACGGTTTGTTTACAGGCGGCCTTGGTGCGCACTATGGCGCAGAAAAGTTGGGTGCCACTGTCATCCCCATGTCTGGCGGCGCCACGCGCAGACAAGTACAGCTCCTCAAAGACTTTGCTGCCACTGTCCTCTGCTGCACCCCCTCCTATGCCTTGCATATTTGGGACGCAGCCCAAGAGATGGATGTGGACATACGATCGCTGCCGCTGCGCATAGGTGTTTTTGGCGCTGAACCGTGGACTGAGAATATGCGCCATGATATAGAAGGAAAAATGGGCATAGATGCCCTCAATATTTACGGCCTTTCAGAAATCATGGGACCGGGCGTTGCCATGGAATGCGTGGAAGCCAAGAATGGCATGCACATTTTTGAAGATTATTTTTATCCGGAAATCATCGACAGCAAAACAGGCGAAGTGTTGCCGGAAGGTTCTGTGGGCGAACTCGTCATTACGACGCTGACAAAGGAGGGCATTCCTCTCCTGCGCTATCGCACGCGCGACATTACAACCATTGACTATACACCATGCGCTTGCGGGCGTACCCACGCGCGCATCGGTCGCATTCAAGGGCGCAGCGATGATATGCTTATCATCCGCGGCGTAAATTTGTTCCCGCAGCAGCTTGAGTCTATCATCCTTGAAAATGCCTTGACGACGCCGCACTATCAAATTCTTGTCACCCGCGACAATAACCTCGACCATGTTGAGGTGCAAGTGGAGATGGCGGAGAATAATTTTGCGGATAAGATTCGTGAATTGCAGGAATGCGAGCGAACCATTCAGAAGAATGTAAAGGAATTCCTTGGGGTGAATGTGAAGATTCGTCTTGTGGAGTCGCGTTCCATTCAACGCTCGGAAGGGAAAGCGCAGCGTATTATTGATTTGCGCGACCATAAATAAGTCTTTGTATGCAAAACGGCCTTCACCTTCAGCTCATTCCGATTTGTTTTTTTTGAAAGGGGTTTGGGGA
>CAYJGA010000058.1:0-8956 GCA_964369255.1 uncultured Desulfovibrionaceae bacterium | reverse complement strand
TGATGAGTTCCGTCAAATCCAAGGAATCTGCGCCAAGGTCTTCCACAAAGGATGCGCCAGGCTTGACTTCGTTGGCAGAAACACCAAGCTGTTCCACAATAATATTCGTTACTTTTTGAGCAACATCAGACATAATCGCCTCCATCTCGTTTATTAACAATACATGCCGCCGTTGACGGCAATAAGTTGTCCCGTAATATACGTAGCCTTTTCTGATACCAAAAAAGCCACTGCATGAGCTACGTCTTCCGGCGTGCCCATACGCTTTAAGGGAATGCCCGCGGCATAGGCATCGCGCACTTCCTGCGAAAGCCCCGCCGTCATATCCGTTTCAATGAAGCCCGGCGCCACGGTATTCACCGTGATATTACGCGCTGCAAGCTCCTTGGCAGCCGACATGGTAAGCCCATGCAAACCCGCCTTTGCTGCCGCGTAGCTGAGCTGACCGGCATTGCCCATCTGCCCAACCACCGATGAAATATTCACAATACTTCCGCGACGCTGCTTCGTCATAATCTTTGCCGCCTCGCGCAAACACACAAAAGAACCACGCAAGTTCACTTGCAACACAGAGTCAAAATCTGCATCCTTCATACGCACCAAGAAACCGTCCTTCGTAATGCCCGCATTATTCACAAGCGCATCAAAGGATATTTCCCCACGCGTCACCGGCTCCTTTATATGGGTCGCAAAAAATTGCGACACAGCCTCGGCATCGCCCACATTGAGGCAAAATGCCCGCGCCTTTCCGCCTTTATCGCAAATGCCCTGCACCACCGCTTCCGCTTCATGAGCCTTGCTGACATAGGTCAGAAAAATTTGCAAGCCTTGCGCCGCAAGGCATTCAGCAATGGCCTTGCCAATACCACGCGATGCGCCTGTCACAAGCGCCGTTCTCACACATTCACTCATATATCGTCACTATTTTATTTTGTTTTTTAAAAGGGGTTTTGGGGAAAACTTTTTTCTTGAGGGAAAACTTTTTTCCCAAAAAAAGTTCCCCCCCCCACAAGCCTTTCAGAAAAAACACCCAGCAGCCACTATTGTACAAACTCCAAAAGAGCCGCGCCCCATGTAAAACCCGCACCCACTGCCGCCACAAGCACGAGCGATGCCTCAGGATGCGCGTGTCGCGCCTCCGCCAAAGCTAAGGGCACAGACACAGAAGACGTGTTCCCATACTGTTGTACATTGGTGAAAACCTTATGCTCAGGCAAGGACAAACGCTGCCCCACGGCCTCAATAATGCGCAAATTCGCTTGATGGGGCACAAAAAGGTCTATATCATCCATGCTGTACCCATTGCGCGTCACCACATCTTGACAGACTGTCGTCAAATTACGCACCGCATGCTTAAAAACCTCACGCCCCTGCATGTGCAAGAAAAAGTCTTCGTCAAGCACATCGCCCACAGCATACGCCTGCTTCGTACCTCCGCCCATGCGGATAAGCTCCCACAGTGTGCCATCGCTGTGGCAAGACACATCCTTCACGATGCCCGCGGGCTGGCCTTGGATGTGCGGTTGGGACTGCTTGCCGGAAAGCACCAAGGCACAGGCGCCGTCACCAAAAAGGACAGCCGTGCTCCTGTCCTGCCAGTTGATGCGACGCGTGAGCGCTTCTACACACACAAGCAAGACGAGCGCGTCTTGAGAGTGCGCCGTAAGCGATTGTGCCAAGCTCAAACCATACACAAAACCCGTACACGCGGCGTTGAAATCAAATGCCATCACAGACGTTTGGCAGCCAAGCGCTCCGGCAACACGGCTCGCCGTGGACGGGCACAAATACTCCGGCGTACACGTTGCCACAAGCACATGGGTGACGCTTTCGGCCTTGATGCCTGCGGCGTCAAGCGCTTCCTGCGCGGCTTTGCACGCAAGCTCCACAGGACTCTCGTCCTCGGCAAGCATGCGACGCTCTTGAATACCGGTGCGCGTGCGAATCCACTCGTCATTGGTCTCTACGAGACGGCTCAAATCATCATTAGTCAATGTGCGGGAGGGAAGAGATATGCCAAAACCATGTATAACGCAGTGTGTATTCATAAAAAAATCGCAGATAATGAGTTCTTAGAGCGCTCTGCTAAAACGCGTCAGCTCATCGTTGGCCATGATGCTTTCCGCAAGACGGGCATTGGTTCCCTTGGCGACAAAAGTCCCCGCCATCTTGATAGCACTGCACATGGCCTTGGAGTTGGACTTGCCATGACACACAAGGGTCAAACCTTGCAAACCAAGCACGGGGGCGCCCCCATACTCGGCATAATCCACGGTAGCCGCAAAATTCTTAAAAGCTTTTTGAGCAAGCTTTGCCCCAAGAGCCGTCAAGATGCCGGATTTTAAATTTCTTTTCAAAATGCGTATGAGGGAGGACGAAAGACCCTCGCTCATTTTCAGCACCACATTGCCCATGAAGCCGTCGCAAATAACCACTTCCACTTCGCCCGTGAAAAGGTCTCGCCCTTCGCAGTTGCCCGCAAAGTTTAAGTTTTGCGCCATCTTGAGCAATTCATAGGCTTCTTTTACTTGGATATTCCCCTTGCCTTCCTCTTCACCAATACTCAGCAAGCTCACGCGAGGGGACGTGTAGTCCAAAAGATCGCGAGCAAAGGCATCGCCCATGAGGCCGAATTGGAATAAATGATACGGGCGACAATCCACATTGGCGCCGCAATCAAGTAAGACTAAGGGCTTTTTTTCTGTGGGCAAGAGCGTCGTCAAAGCCGGACGTTCCACCCCTTGAATACGACCCACAATGAACATGCCGCAGGCCACCGTCGCGCCGGAATGTCCGGCACTCACGACAGCCTGCGCTGCACCTTCACGCACCAATCGACAGGCCACCTGAATAGAGGCGTCCTTCTTGCGGCGCAAAATGTCTGAGGGCTTCTCATTCATACGCACCACATCACTGGCGTGCACAATGGAAAAGCGGACTCCATCTAAGGAAACACCCGATGCAGACAGTCGCTCAAGCTCTGCCTCCACGCGCGGCGTATCCCCCACAAGGAGAACCTCAAGGTTATAGAGGCGCGCAGCCTCAATGGCACCCGGCACCACCACAGAAGGGCCAAAGTCACCCCCCATGGCATCCACGGCAATAACAGGCACAGTGCCCGTGGCAGATCCCGTACTGTCGACGGTGGCTATATCGGGCGCGTGTTCCATACAATTTTATCCTGCAACTCTGCCCTGCAAATTAGAATGGGTTCGCAGCCGGAGCAAGCACTTGGCGACCCTTATACTTGCCGCAACTTGCGCACACGCAATGGGGCAAAGTAGGTTCGCCGCAAGCGCAATACACCACGGTGGGCACTGCCACACGGTCATGGGAACGACGCATACCCTTTCTGGAACGGGACTTTTTGTTTTGTTGAACAGCCATAATATACCTCTCTTATCAACCTTTAAGATTGTATCTTTAACGCACGCAAGGCAGCAAGGCGCGGATCTCCGGCCTCTTCCTTACATGCACAAATACCTGAATTTAAATTTGTACCACAATGAGTACACAAGCCCTTGCACGTGTGCGCACACAGGGGACGCATGGGCAGGGCAAGCATCAGTTCTTCCCAACACAAGGCCGCCACATCTAAGACCAAGGCAGAGCCTTGGTAGACGAAATGGCTTTCACTGTCGTCGTCCTCGCCTGCAAAATGGTCGCCTGCAAAATGGTCGCCTGCAAAATGGTCGCCCGCAAAACGTTCCTCGGCAAAATCTGTGCTCTGTGCGGCAGGTGTGCTGAACGCATCTAACGCGGGCACGGTCTCAAAAGTTTCAAATGCGTGGTTGATGTCCACAGGCGCGTCTTCTGCGCACAGGTCACACGCCTGCACCACCCGCCCTGTGAGTGTGCCACGCACGACCACACCCGTGATGCTCGCGCTTGCGCCGCCAACTTCAGGCCGCACGGGAATAAGCGTCAGTTTGGCGCACAAAGGGCGTTCAACATGACAATTTAAGCCAAATTCTTCCATTGGCTCAGACCACACGCGCGCATCATCCACACAGATGTCAAGAGTACCTTGCTGCGTTTTCTGCATTATGTCATTGTAGGGAATATACCACTTCACTATCGTATCCTCGCGAATTGAACCTCTTACACGGCATTCCCTATATATGTCAAGAAGGAATACTGTGAATTGCAATTTAATTTTTCTCTAAAACAAAAATTTCACATAACTACATAAGAAATAAAATTTTTTAGATTATGTAAAGAGAAGCGCGCACGCAAGAAGAAAAAAGACAGCGGCCGCCACACGGTTTAACAACTTTTGATACTGCGGGGAGCGGTTAAACCACAGGGCAAGCTGACCGCCAAGCAATGCCACAGCGCCGAACACAAGGAGCGTTGCCAGCATAAAAATCCCCCCCAAAAAAAACATTTGCACGCTGACGTTCCCGTGTTCGAGATGAACAAATTGCGGCAAAAGAGCCAAAAAGAAAAGCGTCACCTTAGGGTTCGTGATATTCATAATAACACCGCGCTTATACAATGCGCCGTATCCCACAAAGCTCTTTTCTTTAAGACAAGCATGGCTGCTGCCGCTTTGAAAGCTCAAGTAAGCAAGGTACAAAAGGTAGGCCGCGCCGCATATTTTCAGCACCCAAAAAGCCACGGGCGACGTCTGAAAAATGACCGCGACCCCAAGAGCCACCGCCAGCGTGTGTCCTACAATGCCCGTCATAAGTCCAAGGACTGTGACAAAACCTGCGCGCGCGCCAAAGAGCGCCGACTGCGTAAGTACAAAAATATTGTCCGGTCCCGGCGCCAATGCCAAAACCACAGAAGTCACAAAAAAAGCCGCGATTACGTCAAATGCCAACATAATAAAATACTCACTCCTCTTCTGCACAATGCATACAATGCGCAAACAATGTCACCACCTTCTTCGTTCGAGGTACGCGCTTCACCCTCGCTTCCAGCACACATGCTTCCGACCTGTTCCTGCAAGGAACGCAGGCACAAAGAACGACGGGGCGTCGTGTTCGTGTATACTTTGCGCCGCCGACAAGCACGCCGTTATGTTGCTCTAGACGTCGCTCCATATGGTTCGTTGTGCCACAGTAGAGCGAGCCATCATTACATCGCAGAAGATATACATACCACACGTCGCTGTAAAAATCCTCGTGTCTTGTCTTTTCTAAAAGTTTTTTGAAAGGAGTTTGGGGAAAACTTTTTTCTTCTTGTGGGGGGAAGCTTTTTTAGAAAAAAAGTTCCTCCCCACAAGATTTTCTGAAAAAAACAAACGCTTACAAAGCACTAAAACTCATAACGGAACGTGCCCATAACCATATGACTTGCCACATGCTCTGAGAGTTGGAGATTGTAGTTCACGTCCACAGAGAAGGCGCCGTTGCTGATGCCAAGACCAAGGCCGCCATCGAAGGTGAAGCCGTCCGCTGTTTCCATGTCGAGCTCCATCTGACCGGCAGAGGCAGCGGCACCGGGCAGTCTTGAGCGCGTTGTGACGTCAAGGTCGCCGGCAGCTGCCACAAAGCCCACGTCTAAGGATGGCGTGAACATCCAATCGTTGGACGTTTCGATGTCCTTGCTGAAGGTCACACCTACGGGGAATGTCCACACGGACTGGTCTGTGGCTTCGACGTCAAAGGCGGTTCCGTACCCTGCGCTGTCTATTTCGTAGCTGTCCACATGGGAATACGTGTAGCGAATGCCCACGTGCGGCGTAATGTCAAGGGCGGACGTTTCGATGAGATAGTCACCACGCACGCCTACAGTCCACGCATGGCTGTTGAAGCTGGCCTCAAGGTCGCCCATGCCAATGCCGCTAAAGAGGTCGTGGTTGATACTGTTCCACACGCCGCTATAGCCAATGTCCAAGAGCAAGCTGAGGTTGTTCTTGGCGAAAGCGCCATAGGCAGACAAGCCCCAGAAGTCGAAGCTGTTGGTGGTATCGTCAAAGTCGCCCGTGGATGTGGTGTGGCCTGTGCCAAGGTTGAAGGACAAGCCTACGGTGAGGGCGGCATCATCGACGAGTGTGGTGATGTCGGCACCGATGGCAAGGCCGCCAAGGTCGGTATTATAGCCGCTTTCAAGGTTGCCGGCGTTGAAGCCGTAGGCAGATGTGTACTTATAGAGCGGTGTCAACCACACACCCACACCTGCACCGCCGCTATTACCGGCAGACATGCCGCTTTCGTCAACGCCCACAGGCAGTGTCACAAGCCCCACTTGCGTGGGAGCGTCCGGATCAAAACGCGCTTGAGGCGCACTTGCGCCTACGCCTGATACTACGCTGACCGTCGTAGGCGCAGCGGCAAGCGCGCCCACTTGTGCGGCGCCTTGCACAATGGCTGCGGCTTGCTTGGGATTATTGTCGGGGCCATAGCCCGGCTCAAAAGCACGCATGAGGATTGCAGCGCCTGCGTTGAAGGGGGTGTTGGGGTTATTTGTATTCCATGTGTCAATGTCGGCAGGGCTTTTGACAGTGCCATAGGCAGTATAGCCCTTCTCAACCAAGTTGTTGAGCAACGCGGCTGCGCTCGAATCGAGTTTTGAATGCGTCTTTTCGATATGTTCCGTGCTCGTCGTCAAAACCACTTGGAACTGGTCAGAGGTGCCAAGCACGTTCTCCACAGCAAACAAGCCGGATACGCTGATGTTGCCCTTATCCCACACAGTGCCGCCTGCGGCAAAGTCTGCCACGTTGACGGTGCCCTCTTTCGCATCGCTGATAAGGAGCTTTGCATCCGCCGCCACAGTCAAGTTCCCGTCGCCTGTGAGGGCATAGGTGGTGCTCGTAGTGTCGGCAGTACTGATGAAGCTGCCGCCACTCACCACTAAGAGGGAGTTGGGGGCGAATATGGCAGAGCCGTCATCCACTTTCTTAGGCGCAGGCGTTCCCGTGACATCTGTAATGGGGCTTGTGCCGGCAAGGCTGCCTGTATAATAGGTACGCGTAGCGCCGGCGGCGTACTCATAATTGCCGGAACTTCCGCCGGCTTGGGTGAGGGTACCGTCAACGATGAGCACCCCCTTTGTGCCGAGCCGCACACCTGCGTCACCCACAAAGGCGGCGGCGGAGATTTGACCTGCCCCATTGCCCCAAGTGAGTTGTGCGTCGGTGAATAGTTTTTCTGCCGCTTCTGCCGTCATGCCAAAGGTGACGTAGGAGTTTCGCCCTGCCACGGCGTCAGCGTTGAAGGCACCGCCCGCAATAACTTGCACTGTGGACGCTTGGTCGATGGTGTTGTTTTCGGCTTGCCATGCCGGGTCACCGAAGAGGGAGCCTTCGAAGCTTTCCACGTTGCTCGAGCTTGCAAGGGTGACGTCGCCTGCATTGTCAGCAGAGCCTGAGCGGATGACGCCGCTCCCTGTGAGTTCACCGTTGATGATGAGTGTGCCTTTGCCGTCCTTACCGCCCACGTTGGTGTCGCCTCCGGCTGTGAAGTTTAGGAAGGTAACAGGCTCTTCTTCGCCTTCCTGCGTTACTTCCAAGACGGCGCCTGCGGCTTGGGTATAATCGCCGAGATTACCGCCCGAGGCCTTAATGGTGCCGCCGTCGTGCTCTGTGATGGTAACGGTGGTGTTCTTGAGAGTCACTTTGCCGCCGTCAACATTTACGACGCCTGTGACGTTGACATTGTTCAGCTCGGCTGTGCCGCTAGTATTGGTGAAGGAACCGCCCACAGCGCCGCCATTGGGGATGTTGACATTACCGCCCTCATTGGTGATGCCGCCCTCGGACGCTTGTGTGCTGTCTGTGAGGGTGAGGTTTGCGCCTGCGCGCACGTTCGTTATGTCAGTGCCTGTGAGTTGGCTTGCCGTGACGCTGGCACCTGCTGCCAAGCTGCCGGCACCGATGGAGGCACTGCCATTGAGGGAAACGCCGGGTGCAAGGTCGTTGAGCGTTGTGTCATCATCCCATGTGGTGGCGAAAACGCCGTCAGCACGCACATAGGTGCCACCGAGCTCTTTTGTGAATGCATTGGCAATGGCGTTCATTTGGTCGAGTGACACGTCACCCGTCATGCCCAGCGCGGCATTACTAAGCCCTGTAAGCACAAGACCGCCTTCGCCGGTGACCATAGTCTCCACATTAAAGCCTGTCCCCTTCGTCAATGTAGCCGTGGTGGTATCGCCTGTGCCCGTGAGTGTCATGCTACTGCCCGTGCCGAGGAAGTCGGAGCCTTTGGCGGTGATGCTGCCATCGGCGCCCGTGTCCAATATGGCATTTGCGTCGACCTTCAAGGTGCCACTGCTCACGTCAAGATTGCCGGCAACAACGTTCAGGGTGCCTTCGGCTTTGACGTCCACTGTTTTGGCAGTTGACCATGTGCCGCCGGCCACGGTGAGGGTGCCTGTGGTGGCTGTGATATCCGCGGTGACGCTGCCACCGTGGGTCACATCTTGCCCGGTGTAACCAAGGGTCAAGTTGCCGGGAGTCGAAGCGCCAACGAGGAGGGTGCTGTCCTTGAGGTCAATGGCGGTGCTTAGGGCGACTGTTGTCGGTGTTGCGGTACCGCGCACGTGCAAGATGCCCCTGGTAAAATCCATGCTCGTCATGTCAGGTGTGGTTAACACATTTGTAGACAGGGTAGCGTTGTTGGCGTTGAAGCTCAGCGTGTCGCGGGTACCCGTGATGGTCAGCAAGTCCATATGGGCGGTGCCACCGTTAGAAATCCTCACTCTGGTCTCGGCTATGTCCATGGAATGGGTGGCGGTGCCGCCAACGAAATTCCCGTCTGCGGCGGATGCCGCATTACTGATGGCAAACAAAACTTCATTGCTCAAACCAGCAGCCCCAACGACAACATCTCTAACCTGCAAGCTTTCTGTTCTGGATTCGTCATACTCGCCTATATATATCGTACTGACAACGTAGGCACCGGAGAAGAGTTCTAAGCTCCCGGTGATGGCAAGTTCGCCGCCTTCCAGAGCATCCGCGACGACGAAGCTACCGCCTCTAAGAATCAGATTGCCACGAATG